>JBDRLK010000495.1:0-4502 GCA_043813155.1 Pseudomonadota bacterium
TGCGGCCCTTTATGGGCCGCTGCGGCGGGGCCAAAGCCCCTGCACTACATTAATTTTCTGTCTTACATTATACGTGAGACAGTTATATGTAATTACTTGAAATTAAACACTTTCTCGATCAACTGGGACTTCATCAGGTCCCCTTCTATTTTGAGCTTCCCGCCCGTGTAGGCCTTCATGGCGTTCAGCTTGCCCGCGATCAGGTCCAGAAAATCCCCATCCGACATCTTGATCGTTGTCGTGGGTTTTTCATGCTTTCCCCCGGAGACGCTGCAGGTCTGGTCTTTGATCTCGACGTACCATTCGCCGCCGCCTGCCCCGGAAATGCTGTACTGGAAAACGACATTGACGCCCGCGGCCTTGTCGGCCAGGAAGTAATCAGCCATGCTGTCGAACACGTTCTTGACCGTCATGCCCCCGCCTTCGGCCTTCTCTTCTTTACCGCCGCCGGCGGCTTTCTTTTCCTCGGGCGGGCTCATGGCGCTCATCAGGGCAGCCGTGGCGTCGCCATACTCGCCGGCGCCGCTCAAGTCGTTGATCCTGTCCCAGTTGCCGCGGATGTCCTCGGGCGTGGGGACCTTTCCGGCTCCAACCATGGCTCCCCGGCCCACCACCACGGCGGCCCTCCCGAAATAACCCATGCCGGCGTTGAAGATCAGTCCCGTTTCCTTGCACTCCCCGGAGCACAGGTAAAGAACAATGGGAGTAACGCTCTCAGGCGTCAGCTTTTCGAAGAGATCCGGGGGCAGCACGTCTTGCGTCAGCCGCGTGCCCGCGATGGGCGCAACCGCGTTCACCCTTATGTCGTACTTCATGCCTTCGAGCTTCAGGGTGTTCATGAAGCCCACGGCTCCCATTTTTGCCGCCGAGTAGTTGGTCTGGCCGAAATTCCCGAACAGGCCTGCCGCCGACGTGGTCATCACGATTCTTCCGAAGCCCTTTTCCTTCATTTTCATAATGGCCGGCCGGGTCACGTTGTAGGCGCCATTGAGATGAACGTCCAGCACCTTTTCCCAGTCCCCGGCTTCCATCTTGAGAAGCGACTTGTCGCGCAGAATGCCTGCGTTGTTGATGAGTATATCCACCTGCCCGAAGGCTTCCACGGCCTTGTCCACGATCGCCTGTCCGCCTTCCCCGGTGGCCACGGAATCGTAGCTGGCGATTGCTTCGCCGCCCAGCGCCTTGATCTCCTCGACAACCGCGTCCGCGGGCTTGCCCGTGCCGTCGCCCGACCCGTCCCTGGGGCCGCCCAGGTCGTTGACAACGACTTTCGCGCCCCTCTTCGCCAGCTCCATTGCGTACGCCCTGCCGAGGCCGGCGCCCGCGCCCGTGACAATGGCGACCTTGCCGTCAAAGCGGATGCCTGCTTCCTTTTTCCCGGGCTTCGTGCCCGGGACTGGAATGGCTTTCCAGAAGTACCCGCAAAAGCCCCGCCCCTCGTCCGTGTAGCGTTTTCTGAAGGCCATGGTCACGGGCTGGCCGACCCACACGTCGTCAAATTCGCCGTCCGTGAAGTCGGCCAGGAACCGTCCGCCTCCCTCGAACTGGATCATTCCGTACAGGGCCGGCGGGTCCATGGAAACAGCGAGGAAATCGCCGGTGAATGTCTTGATGGTTGCCGGAATGTCTGAAAACTCGTAATCCTGCTGGCTGTGGTGCTCATGGCACTCGGGGTTGACGCAGATTTCCATCTTCGGGAACTGCGGAGTGCCGCATTTCGAGCACTTTCCGCCCACGAGCCCGAGAAGCATCTTGCGGTTGCGCCACAGCGCGGTCATGGCCGTCTGGGTCGGGGCTTCGGCGCGTATGCCGTCGTCGGTTTCGAGAAGGTCCCTGAACTTGAGGAATTTAGGGTAGCTTTCAACGACCTTGCGGTTTTCGAGCGACCCCTTGATGCCCGTGCGCTTCGCGAGGGACGCGATCTTTTCCGTGACGCGGAAGTAAAGGGCGTCGCATCCCTGGCCGAACCCGGCAACCAGGATGCGCTCGCCGGGCTTCGCCTCCTCGAGGGCCTGCACGAGCATGACGAGAGGGTGGGCGGCGCCTGTCTCGCCCAGCACCTCGTGCATGTTGTCAATGACTTTTTCAGGCGTTGCGCCGAGCGTCTTTGCGATCTTGCCGTGCTCGCTCTTGAAAAAACAGGGGAACACGAGCTTGTCCACGTCCTGCATGGAAATGTTCAGCTTTTTAAGCAGCCCGCTGATTGCCTCGGGGATGATCTTGGAGTATCCCTCGTCGCGCACCCAGCGCTCTTCCCACGTGTAATCAAAGCGTTTCTGCGCACCCCGGTAGTGATCCACAAAGTCGTGGGTCGTGGAAAAGCTGCCCAGGAATTCGGCGATCACGCCGGTGTCGCCGACCATGACGGACGCGGCGCCGTCGCCGAACCACATCTCGTAGAACCCGGCGGCCCTGGTCTCGCGCCGGTCCGAGGCCGTGACCATGAACTGCCGCTTCTTTGCTCCCTTGACCGCCGCGAGCGCGCCGAGAAGGCCGCTGGTTCCGGCCCTGAGACAGGAGGTGAAATCGGCCGCCTCGATGTCGCCGCGCAGGTTCAGGGCTGTTTTCACGATGCCCGCGCCGAGCCTGTCGGAAAAAGGAAGCGTGGTGGAGCACAGGTAGAGCCCGTCCACGGCCTGCTTGTCCATGCCCTTGAGACAGTCGCGTGAAGCCGCTACGGCCATGGTCAGGCTGTCCTCGTCCCAGTTGCCAAAGGACCTCTCGCCCTGGGCCACCATGACGGTGGCCGGGATGTACCAGCCCATGTTCTGATAGATCGTCATGCGCTCGATCCTCAACCTGGGAATGTAACCGCCGTAAGAGGTGATGCCAATCATTTTTACCTCCGGTAAATGTAGTGCGGCCCTTTATGGGCCGCTGCGGCGGGGCTAAAGCCCCGCACTACTTGAAGTTGAACACCTTTTCTATCAGCTGGGACTTCATGAGGTCCCCTTCGATCTTGAGCTTGCCGCCGGTGTATGCCTTCATGGCGTTCAGCCTGCCCGTGATGAGGTCCACGAAATCCGTGTCCGACATCTTGATCGTTGTCGTGGGCTTCTCGTGCCTGCCCGTGCCGACCGTGCATGTCCGGTCCTTGATCACGGCGTACCACTCGCCGCCCCCGGGGCCGGAGATGCCGTACTGGAACACCACGTCCACGCCCGCGGCCTTGTCGGCCAGGAAGCGGTCGGGCATGTTGGCGAACACGTCGGCCACGGACATTCCCTTTTTCTCTTCGGGCGCCTTGTCCGCCCCGGGCTCCTTCTTGGCCTCCTTCTTCTTCTTGGGCGTGAAAGCCTCGAGCATGTATCCCGCGAACTCCGTCGTGTTGTCGAACCGGACCCACTCCTCCAGGGAAGCGATTTTGTCGAAATTCTTCTTCACGTCCTCGGCCGTCGGGACCTCCTTGCCGCCGCCCAGCACCATGCCGGGGCCGCAGACGATGGCAGCGCGGCTGAAATGGCCCATGCCCGCATTGTAGATCCCGCCGCTCACCTCGTTCTCCTCGCTGCACAGGACCAGGACCAGGGGCGCGACGAACTCGGGCTTGAGCTTTTCGAGCAGGTCCGGGGGCAGGACGTCCTCGGTGAGCCGCGTGGCCGCGATGGGCGCAACCGCGTTCACCAGGACGTTGTACTTGCGGCCCTCGAGCTTCAGCGTGTTCATGAAGCCCATGAGCCCCATCTTGGCGGCCGAGTAATTCGTCTGGCCGAAGTTGCCGAAAAGGCCGGCCGCCGAGGTGGTCATGACGATCCTGCCGTATTTTCCCTCGCGCATTTTCGCCAGCGCCGGGCGGGTCACGTTGTACGCTCCGTTGAGGTGGACCGCCAGGACCATGTCCCAGTCCTCCCGGCTCAGCTTGAGAAGCGACCTGTCGCGAAGGATGCCGGCGTTGTTGATCAGGATGTCCAGGCGGCCGAAAGCCTCGATGGCCTTGTCCACGATCGCCCGGCCTCCCTCCACCGTTGCCACGGAATCGTAGGAGGCCACGGCCTCGCCGCCGAGCGCCTTGATCTCCTCCACGACCTTGTCCGCGGCCTTGCCCGAGCCTTCACCCGAGCCGTCACGCGGCCCCCCGAGGTCGTTGACCACGACTCTGGCGCCGCGCCTTGCGAGCTCCAGGGCATAGGCGCGGCCAAGGCCCGCTCCCGCTCCCGTGACTATGGCGACCCTGTCGTCAAAACGGACGGGCGCCTTGCCCGATCTTTTCTCGGCCTCCTCCCTGCCGACCCACTCGACGATGCCGCGGTCGATCACCGCCGCGCCGGATTCGGTGTTGAGGGTCCTGAAAACCGCCTTGCCTTCTCCTGTTTTCCAAATCTGTGTCTTGACGGGGACGCCGGGGTAGAGCGTCTTGGAGAAGCGCACCCTGAAGCGCGACATCCTCTCGGGCTCTCCCGGGAACAGGTGCTTGATCACCGCGCGGCAGGCATAGCCGTGCGTGCACAGGCCGTGCATGATGGGCTTCTCGAACCCGCTGGCGCGCGCGAAGTCGGGGTCCA
>JBDRLK010000496.1:0-7048 GCA_043813155.1 Pseudomonadota bacterium
CTGCTTCGCTTCCCCGACGAGGCCGAGGTAGCGGTCGCCCGCGAAATAGTCGGCAAGGTGGCTGCAGTTGGCCCAGATCTGCTCGGACTGGTACCAGCTGAAGCGCCTCTTTTCGCCGTCCTCAACGATAAACCCTTTTTCAGCGGCCCAGGCGATCTGCCACAGGTTGAGGTGGGAAAGCTGCTCCATGAGCGCGCGCAGCCGGCCCTCCGCCTCGGGCCGCAGGAACTTGAAGGCCCGCGCGTAGAGGATGGCGTTGTGCAGAAACTCGGGCCGCGTGATGATGCCCTCGAGGTGCAGCCTGCCGATCAGCGCGTCGAACATCTGCAAAACCTTGTCGCCCACGCCGAGCCCGGGAAAGCTCTGGCCGGGCAGAAGGGTCTTCGGGTCGAAGCTCGCAAACGGGTTCTGGAGCTGGATCCACTGGATGACCAGGTAGGCGCGCGGGTCGATCCGTGCTTCAATGGAATCGCTCGGCGAAAGGACCGCTTCGCGAAGGATGCACTCGGCAATGGGCTCGGTATCCTCGGGAAGCTTTTTCCCGCCCGGGTCGCTGACCGGACGGACGATCATCACCTGTCGGTCCGGGTCCGAGGAGTCCAGCTGTATGCGGAAGCTCCCCAGCCCCATTTCGTTCAGTTTTGTCTGCACGGAAAAGCGCGCAAAACCTTCGCGGATCTTCTCTTCCGTGTAATAGCCCAGGAACAGGCGCGCGCTTCCGCGGCCTGTCATGAGCTCTTCCAGGTCTTCCCGGCCCAGGTTGAGAGAGGCGTCGGGCACGCCCAGGTAGCTCATGTCCAGGAAGGGGCGGAAGGGTTTTCTTCGGCGCGCCATGGCAGGTGTCCCTCGCTTACGGCTCGGCGAAATGCACGCCAAGGGTGTAGTCGCCGACAAGCCCGTAAAAGCGGTCCGCCTCCACGTTGATGTAATAGGTGCCGGCCGCGAACGTGCCCGTGATGCGGGCGTGGTTCGCGTCAAGAAAATCCCTGAAGCTGCAGCGCAGGTCAGGCTCGTCGCAGTGCCTGGAGAGCGAGAGCACGGCCGAGGTGAGCTCGCCCGATGCGCCCATGAGGTCGATGGCCACGTATGTCTCGGCCGCGAGCGTAAACTTGTATACGACGTCCACGGTGCTGCTCCCGGAATCGCAGCCCGGGTCGTGGTCGTCGCCCGCGCCGAGTTCGATCGTGCCCGTCAACACCATGGTCACCGGCAGGTGCAAGGGAATGATCTCCACGGCTTCGGCGCAGGTATTGCCGCCGGTCTGCTCCATCGACTCGCTGCAGTCGGACGAGAAGAAGCAGTCCAGGTCGGCGCAGTCGGCCAGCGTGTCGCCGTCCTCGTCATCGCCGCCCGTGCACAGCTCGGTCGCGATCATGCAAAGGTTGTTCCCGTCTTCGCAGTACCCGGTCACCACGCAGTCGTCCCCGCTCGTGCACATGCCGACGCACGCATCCAGGCCGCCGATGTCGCACTCGTAACCGTCGCGGCAGTCTTCTTCGCCGTCGCAATCCTTGAAGCAGGTAAACGGCCCGATCGGGGACCAGCCGAAGCACGTGCCGCCTTCCGGGCAGCCGCCGCAATCGTCCTCGGTCTCCGAGTAGACCGTGCAGAAGCCGCCGGGCCAGCCGGAATCAGGCTCCCTCAAGCAGGCGCCGCTTTCGCAGTCGTCGTTGGACTCGCAGGGGTCGCCGAAAGCCCCGTCCCCGGTGGCGCATGCATCGTCGCCGATGCAGTCAGGGTCGTCGCAGTTGATCAGCGTATCGTTGTCGTCGTCGATTTCGTCATCGCATACATACTCGAAGCAGTTGGACTCGTAAAAGCAGGGCACGATGTCGTCACAGTCGATGAGGCCGTCGAAGTCCTCGTCCTCTTCGTTGTCGCAGATCTCGGCGCACGCATCGTCCTCCCAGCAGTCCGAGTCAAAACAGTCCACGAGCCCGTTGTCGTTGTCGTCCTCTTCGTTGTTGCAGATCTCGGCCGTGGAGCAGACAGCCTCGATGGAGAAGCCGCCCTCTTCGTAGGCGAACCCGTCCACCACGACGTAGTAGACCGTGCCCAGCTCGGCCGTGAAGGCCACGAACTCGGAGCCGAAGCCCGGGCTCGAGACCAGGCAGGAATCGGGGTCGCAGGTCTCCTCGAGCACCCACAGGTCCAGGTCGGTCTCGCCTTCCGGCGTCATGAGGACCTCGATGCGGCTTTGCTCCGTGCCCGTGATGGCAAACACGCGCTCGGGTCCGAACTCGGGCATGTCGAGGCACGCGTAGGCTTCGAGCACCGAGTCGGCGCCGACCGTGGTCAGGCCCTCCATGCTGTCGCCGCAGCCCAGAACGATGGGGTCGGCGCAGTTGCCGGCAGCGCCGCCGCCGTCGTCCTCCACCGTGTCGCCCGCCGCGTCCTCGTCCGGGACAACGTCCGGGATCGGGTCCTCGGCCGGGTCGGGGACCGGGTCGTCGACAGGGTCGTCCCCGTCGCCCACGTCGAAGTCGGCCGTGTCGCCCTCGGCGGGCGTGTCGGCCGCGTCCGCGTCGTCGTCGCCGCCGTTGCCGTTGTCGCAGCCCGCCTGGCCGAGGCCGAGCGCGAGCGCGAGCGCCAGGAGCAGTGTGAGCATAAGATTGCGATAAGTCATGTGGACCTCCTTTGTCGGGCACGCCGAGGGCGTGCAGCTACGGGCACGCCGAGGGCGTGCGGCTGCAGGCACGCCGAGGGCGTGCGGCTGCAGGCACGCCGAGGGCGTGCGGCTACGGGCACGCCGAGGGCGTGCGGCTACAGGCACGCCGAGGGCGTGCAGCTACGGGCACGCCGAGGGCGTGCGGTTAAAGCCTTCCGTCGCTGTTGATAACGTTGGAAGGGTTGTAAAACCTGTTTCCTTCCACACCGTCGCCGGTGGGATCGAAATAATCAATACCGCTGCCGTCAAAATCATTGCCCGCGTACCCCGGCCCCATGAAGATGCCCGAGGCCTCGCAGCCCCTGCAGAAGGGGCCGTTGTACTGGGCCGACTCGTTGACGATCTCGAAGTGCAGGTGCGGCCCGAAGTCCACGGGGTCCACGATCGTCGCGATCCTCTGGCCGGCCGTGACCACGTCGCCTTCGCCCACCTCGGTCCCCATGTGGCCGTAGCGCGAGTAGAGCACCTCGTCGCCCGCGCTCGTTGCCGCGGGCAGCTGGTGGCGGATGATGATGATGTCCTTGTAGTTTCCGATGTTGCGGTACACGTGGGCCACGATCCCGTCGGCCGCCGCGTACACGGGCCTGCCGATGTCGTCGCTGTAGGCATAGTCCTCGGCAAGGTGGCCGCGGTACGTGCTCCAGGAGCAGCCGAAGTCGCAGGTGATGACAAAGGGCGCGAGCGACTCCTCGCCCGTCACGGGCCAGACCCAGTCGAGCGCCTCCGTGGGGTCGGGCTCCTCGTAGCACTCGGCGTAGATGGACGTGATCCACCCGTCGCCGCCGCCGTAGCGGATGTTGTACCACAGGTCCGACGAGCGGCCGAGATCCGGGTCCGTGACCGTGTCGCCCACGGCCTCGCCGAGCACTTCGGCCAGCGCGCCCTCGGACATGTGGCCGATGACCGTGGACGAAGTCGCGGGCTCGTCGCGCACGTTGAGGGTCTCGCCGCCCAGGTCCACGATTTTTACCCACCCGCATTCGTCCTCGGGCTCTTCTTCCTCTTCGGCGATGTCGTCCGGCGGGTCGCCGGCCGTGTCTTCGTCGGACGGCTGGTCGGCCGGCAGGTCGGCTGCGTCCGGGTCTGTCACGAGCACATCGTCCGTTGCCGGATCGCCCTCAACCGCGTCCTCCTCGAGTATATCCTCACCGGGTCCGCTGTATTCCCCATCGCAGCCGGCTGCGGCAAGGCAAACCATGGCCGCAAAGGCGGCCAGCCGCATTACACACCCGCCGGGACGGGAGGCTAAAGCCTCCCCTGCCCGAACTGAAGGAAAAATGAACATGCTATTAAAGATAAATTATTTTTGTGCGATTTACAATCAGTATACTACATGCACATGTGATCGATGATCTCGATGCAGGCGCCGTCAACGCACTCGGTGTCGTCGGGCGGGTCGCACCATCCGCAGCAGCGGTAGTCCCCTTCGCCGCTGCAGCCGGACGGGCATTCATAGTCGTCGCCCCCGCAGTCCATGGGGCACTCGGATGTGATGAGCTGGATGCACTCGTCCGTTTCCAGGTTAAACCTGTACTTTGTCTCGGCCCAGCCGCAGCCCTCGTGGTACCAGCAGCCGCAGACCTGGATGGCCACGCAGTCGTCGTCCGACTGGCAGCCGTCGATGCAATGCAGGCATTTTCCTGACCAGCAGCCGCCCTCCACCTCGGGGAAGTAGCCGGGCGGGCAGTCGGGGGGGATGGAGTCGCACGAGACGGGAAGAATGCGCTCCGGGCAGCTTTCCGGGGTCACGGAGTCCTCCAGGATGTCCCAGGCGTCCCAATCGTCCCAGTCATCCCACCAGTCCCAGCCGTCGTCCCATGAGTCGTCCAGGGGATCCTCGCCGGGATCCTCCAGCAGGTCATTCGCGGGATCTTCCAGAAGGTCGTCGGCCGGGTCAGGCGCAGGGTCGGTTGTTCCCGGGTCTTCGGCGGCCGGGTCGGACGGAGCATCAGGGTCGGTCCCGGGGTCCGGAGCGGCATCGGCGTCCGGGTCGCCTGCCGTGTCGCCGGCAGCGTCCGAGTCGCCGGCAATATCCGGCGTTGCGTCCTCCCCTGCGTCCCCTGCAGTATTCGTGTCACCGCAGCCCGGCGCAACGAGCGCGGCTGCAGCAAAAAACAGAAGCAGGAATCGTGTCATCTTTCACCTCTAAAGTGAGTGGGTGCCCGTGCCGCTGCGCGCCGCTGTCGCGCCTCTGTCGCGGGACGGGAGGCTGAAGCCTACCCTACCCACCGGATTGATAAAGACGGCTTTCATTATACTCGATATGTGCGGAATTTCACCCTGTTTTGATTATGTTGACATGCACGCGTTGCGCGGCAATAATAGCTGTATGAAAAGAAAACGAGTCGCGATGCGAGCCGGCCGCATGGTTGTGCCGGCGCTGGCCATCCTGCTCATGCTGCTTCTGTCCCCTGTTGCCGCCCTGGCCCTGGGCAGCGGCACGGTGGGCGACCCATTCCTGATCGACGATTTCCCCTATGCCCACGCCTATGACACGAATCTGGGCGAGAGCAGCATCGACACCTACGGCTGCGCCGCGCACCTGGACGAGGGCGGGCCGGAGCTGATCTACGCGGGAAGCGCGCCGGCCGCCGGGTTTCTGACCGCATGGGTCGAGGGCGACATCAGCGGCGAGGTGGACATCGACGTGCACATCACGGACGACCTGACCATCACGGCCGGGTCCGCGCCCTGCCTGCACCGCGGCAACACGTGGGCCGAGGCCGGGCTCGGGCCGGGCGACTTCTGGGTCGCGGTGGACACCTACGTGTCCGGCGCAGCGCCCCAGCCCGGAGCGTACGAGCTGCGCGTGGATTTCATCGCCTTTGACGAGGAAAGGGTCAGGCAGGTGGGCGAGGGCGTGGAGTGGGTCGAGCACATCTACACGGACCTTTACGGCGGCGCACAGACCGTCAACATCCTGGACATCGACCTCGATCACGAGGCGGTCGATGTCGCGCCCGTGCATCGGGGCGGGTGCGTCCAGCTCCCGGCCATGGGCGAGGACGAGGGCGCGCTTGGCGGCATCAACACGAGCTTTTTCAACATGGACACCTGCGTGCCCGTGTGCCTGGTTCGGATCGACAACGAGGTCTACGCCTACAACCCGGGCTCCGCCCCGCCGCGCATCGCCATGGGCCTGAACCCGGGCGAGGCCGTCTTCAGGACTGCGGCGTCGGGCGACGGGTTTGACGAGGCGGTCCATGCCATGGGCGCGATCCCGCGGCTCATGACCGGCGGAGAGGTCACGGTCAACTGGGAGGAGGAGAGCGCGGGCTATGACTTTTCCCACGACAAGCACCCGCGCACGGCCGCGTGCGTGACCGGCGACAATCACCTGCTGCTGATGACCTTTGATGGTCGGACAGGGGCGGGCGCGGGCGTGGACCTTTTCGAGGTTGCCGACTACATGCAGGGGCTCGGCTGCGAGGACGGCCTGAACTTCGACGGCGGCGGCTCCACCGCCATGTGGATCAGCGGCATGGCCGCACGCGGCGTGGTGAACTACCCGTCCAACAACCGGCCGGCCGTGGACCACGAGGGCCTGCGGTCCGTTCCCGACGGGCTTTTCGTGTGGGCGCCCTTTTTCAACCACCCGCCGCGCTTCGTGACAACGCCGCCGGAAAACGCGCTGGAGGGCGTGGAGTACCTGTACGCGGCAGAGGTCGTGGACATCGACCTCGACGTGATCGCCTTTGACGCGGCCGTGGCGCCGGACGCCATGGCGCACGACGGCGACGGCACGCTCACCTGGACTCCCACGTGGCGGGACGGCGGCGGGCACCCGGTCAGGCTGGAGGCGAGCGACGGCGAGAACGTGGTGGATCAATTCTGGACCGTGACCGTTGAGATCATCGACGAGGACGGGGACACCATGCCGGACACATGGGAGGACGAGGTGGGCCTGGACCCGGACCGCGACGATGCGAACGAGGACGCGGACCACGACGGCCTCACGAACATCGAGGAGTTCGAGCTGGGGACCGACCCCCTGGACCCGGACGACCCGCCGCGGCCCGAGGACGAGCCGGAGGATGACGGGGAGGACGATGAGAGCGAGCCGGCGGCCGACGCGGGGGCGGACAGCGCCGACGACGCGGCCGTTGAGGGCGACCCCGGCGACGATCTAACGATGGAGCAGGGCTGCGGCTGCAGCGTGATTGGGTGACCCACCCGTACGCGTGTCATGTGGTGCGGGGCTATAGACCCGCCAGGCACGTCAAGGGCGTGCAGCACCACCGAGGGGGATCGGACCTTACTTTGAAATCGTCTTATTCCAGCGGGCCATGACGTCCATCAGCTTGGCGCCGAGGTAGCAGTCCACGATTCCGAAGCCCTCGCACACGTGTCCGGTTTCGATGACCATGTCGAGAAACGTGC
>JBDRLK010000497.1:0-15458 GCA_043813155.1 Pseudomonadota bacterium
AAGAAAAGAGAAAAACAAGGTTCCATTTGATCATCATGATTTTACTATAGCATCTTTTCCTTTGAGCTAAAACATGGTTAAATGAGATTTCTTTTTGCTGACCGTCACATAGCTGTATTGGGCAGGGGAGGCTTTAGCCTCCCGTTTTTAAAGGCATGGGCGGCTGAAGCCGCCCCTACCCACGATAAAAAAGATAAGGAGGAAACCATGCAATTGCGGACACTTGCTGTTTTCATCGGCCTTGCGCTTTTGCTGTCTGCCGCTAGCTGCGGCAACGACCTTCTCAAGGCGGACGAGCTCCTGGCCACCGGTGATTTCGACGGTGCGGCCGCCATCTACGAGAAGCGGCTGGCGAAGAACGAGGGCGACGGCGCGGGAACCATCGGCCTGGCGCGGGTGCGCTACACCCAGGCGCTCGAGAACGCCAAGGCGGGCAAGGATACGGCCGCGGACTGGAACACGGCTGTCGAGCTTCTCGACAAGGCCGTGCTCGTGGACCCGGCGCCAAAGGATGTTCAGCCCATAACCGAAGACGTGTACGCGGACGCGCTGCAGCGCTCGGGCATGAAGAACCTCGAGGCCAAGGACTGGGCAAAGGCGGCCGAGGCCCTGGAAAAGGCGGCGGACAAGGGAAAGAAGACGGCCGATGTCTATACCGGCCTGGCGCAGGCCCTGGCCGGCAAGGGCGACATGGACGGCGCCATCAAGGCCGGGCACAAGGCGGTCAACAAGGGCCAGGAAAACGTGGAGTTTCTGCGCGAGGCCGCCACGTGGGCCAAGAAGGTGAACAAGCCCTGGATCTACCACTTCTTTTTCTACAAGGCGGAGGAGCGCAGTCCGTCGGGGTTCCTGTTCAAGAAGCCGAAGCACATCCTGGAGGGGCTCTCGAGGCGCTACGGCTCGCTGAACATGATCCACGACACGCTCAACTACTTCCTTTTCAATGCCGAGGCCGAGCCGGACTCCATTCCGGAGTTCACCGAGCGCGAGCCGCTGTTCGCTGACATGGACAAGTTTCTCGACAAGAAGCCGCCCGCGGGGTTTGACCCCAAGGACCGGGACCGCCTCGGGTGGGTGGTCTACCATTTCTACAATGTCATCGGCCTTGTCTGGGTTCACATCGGCGGCAATGACAAGGCCCGCAGCTGGTTCGAGAAAGCCATGGCCATTGACCCGAAGAAGATCAAGCACCCCGACGTGACCAAGGAAGGCCTGGCCGACGAGCTGACCTGGGCCGAAAAGAACTTGAAGCTGATTCAATAGTAGCTGCACGCCTTCGGCGTGCCTGGTAGCTGCACGCCCTCGGCGTGCCTGGTAGCTGCACGCCCTCGGCGTGCCTGGTAGCTGCACGCCCTCGGCGTGCCTGAAGGATCAATATCCAATGATATCCAAAAAAATATATGTCCTGCTTCTCGCGGCCGCTTTTATTGTCGCCGCGGCATGCTCGTCAAAGGCCGACAAACCCCCTAAGGTTGCTGAGGCCCGGCCCGTGCCGGCACAGGAGGAAGAGAAAAAAGAAGAGGCGAAGGAGCCTGAACAAAAGCAGCCCACCGTGCTGACCCTGGCCGCGCTCGAGCAGATCTATGCATGCTGGTTCAAGAACCCTTACGACTACATGTTCGCTCCGTCCGGCGTTCCAGGGGAAACGGCCGGCATCGGGAGTAAAAGCTTCAGCATGTTCATGGGCGGCATCCGCGGCATCATGGATTACGGCAGCCTCAGCGAGTGCGCCGGAGATTTCGTGGGCGTGAAGCAGAAATCCTACAGCGACCCAACGCCCATCGAGCATCTTGCCGGCATCCCGATTTACAGCGACCGGATGAACGATTCGCAGCCCTTCGGGTTTTACAACCCCGAGCTGGTCACGTGGGGTTATACCTACATGGTCCCGGACCCGGATTCCCTGATAAGCGGAGCTGCGGCCCGGATAATCTATGACAAGGTTTTCAAGCGGTTCGCCAGGGTCATGGCCGAGAGCTATCTTTATCTCGTGGACGCGGGAAACTATCGCGACGAGATGAAGGCCTACTGGGACCTTGCCCAAAAGCCCGACGGCTTCAAACCCTACGGGTACGGCGGCCTGGAATACCTTCAGTCCAGGTTCTCCGGCGCCCTGCCCGCCTACAAGGTCGGCTGGGACGGCACGCAGATGACCCCGCAGATGGCCATCGGGTTCTGGCTGCGCCGCGGCCTTGACGGCACGCACGAGGAGCTCTGGACCGGCCTTGCAAAAGCCCTGAAACAGTACGACATCGTGTGGTACGGCAAGCTCAATACCACCTACACGTCCGCAAATATTCACTGGTAGGCGCAGGTTTCATCTTGCTGATTTGTTCTTATATATTCGATGTCCTATTCAAGCCCAGGAGGTAGCGAGATGATTTTCAGAAATGTGATCCATATCGTGCTGGTTGCGGCGCTGGCCGCGCCGCCGGTTCTGGCCGGCGAGGCTCCCGTCACTTTGGGCGCCGCGCTCACGAATGCCAAAATGAAGAACGAGGATTTCATGATATCCAAGGAGCAGCTCAAGCAGACGCTGCTCGTGCGCGACAAGGCATGGGCCTCGTTCCTGCCGGTCCTGAAAGTGTACGGCACGTTCACGCACAACGACAAGGAGATCGCGTTCAGCGACAGGACCATCCAGCAGCAGGACGTCCTGTACGGCACGGCATCGGCCACGCTCATGATTTTCAAGGGCTCGTCCATTCCCAACCTGCTCGAAGCCTATGACCTTGCCAGGCTGGGCAAGGAAAGCACGCGCTGGGCCCTGAACGAGCTTGCCTTCGAGGTGGCCCAGGCCTATTACGCGGTGCTGGCAGCCCGGAACCTTGTTGCGGCGGCCGAGCGCTCGCAGAAAACCGCTGAAGAGTACCTTGCGGCCGTCAAGGTCAGGATCGATGCGGACGACGCCATTGCCATCGACGAGACCCGGGCGCAGATGGCGCTTGTGACGGCGCAGGGAAACCTGATCAATTCGAACAACGCACTGGACGGGGCCATGGATTACCTCGCATTCCTGCTGGACGTTGAGCCGCCCGTCAGCGTGGAGCCGCCTCCCGAGCCCGTGCTGCCCCAGAAGACCGACGAGGAGCTGACCAAGCTCGCGCTCATGCGGCGCCCCGACCTGGCCGCGGCCAAGTACAAGCTCAAGGCCGCGAAAACCGCGGTAACCGAGGCATGGATGGATTTTCTGCCCTCCCTCGGCGTCACGGCCACGGGCAAGGCCAACCAGAACACGGGTTGGTCCGGCGACCCTTACAGCTGGGACATCGTGCTGTTCATGGAGTGGGAGATCTGGGACGGCGGCATGGGCCGCGCGACAACGATCGAGCAGAAGTCAAAGCTCAGCGAGGCCAAGCTCGAGCAGGAGAAGCTCGAGCGCTACGTGAAGATGGAGATCCGCCAGGCCAGGCGCGACATGAAGGACGCGGCCGCGAGCCTGGCCACGGCAAAAGAGGCGCTCAATCTTGCGCGAAAGAGCAGGGACATGGTGCTCGGCCGCTACAATGCCGGCCTGGCAAACTCGCTCGAGCTCACCGAGACCGACGATACGCTCAGGCAGTCGGAGGTGGAGGTTGTGGCAAAGGAGCTTGGCTACTCGCTCAGCGTGCTGCAATTTTTACGCGTCCTGGGGCTTGATCCCATGGGCAAAGAAATAGATAATGTTTAATCGCAATCGTGAAGGCCAACATGAAACATGAAACAAGCCTTGTCCTGCTCCTTGCCGTGCTCGCCGCGCTTGCCGCGCCGGGCTGCAAGAAGCAGAATCCAAAAGGCGGCCCGGGCAATGGCAAGGGCAAGGACCAGAAAAACCGCACCTTTGCGGTGAGGGTGGAAGCGCTCCAGCGGGCGGACATCCACCGCAGCATTGCCTTTGTGGGCGAGCTGCAGGCGTCCGAGTCCGTGGAGGTGTCCTCGAAGATTCCCGGGCGCGTCGAGAAGATCAAGGTGAACATGGGCGACAAGGTGGAGGAGGGCGACGTGCTCGCGATCATGGACGACAGCGAGCTGCGCGCACAGATCGACGAGGCCAAGGCATCCATTTCCCTGTACGAGGCCTCGATTATCAAGGCAAAGGCCGAGCACAAGAACGCCTCGGCCCAGCTCGAGCGCCGCGAGAAGCTGGGGGAGCAGAAGCTGATCACGCCGCAGGAGCTCGACAACGCGCGCACGACCGTGGCCACGGCCGCGGCGTCGCTGGACGTTGCAAAATCCCAGCAGAGCCAGGCAAGGGCGCGCGTGAAGCTCCTCAAGAGCCAGCTTTCCGACACCAAGATAAAAGCGCCCTTTGCAGGCTACGTGGACGTGCGGCACCTGGACGGCGGCGCCGTTGTCAGCGCGGGAACGCCCATCATGAAGATCGTGATGAAGCAGCCTATCGTGGCGCGCTTCCAGGTGGAGGAGCGCTACATCGGCGAGATCACGAACCGGATGAAGGAAAGCGCGGTCGGCGTCGCGGTCGGGGTCGATGCCTATCCGGGCGAAATTTTCAGCGGCACGATCGTGCGCCTGTCGCCGGGCCTGCAGAGCGGGAGCCGGACGGCCGTGGTGGAAGCGGAAATCGCGAACGACGACAGCAGGCTCATGCCCGGCATGTACTGCCGCGTGCAGGTCGAGTTCGGCACCAAGAACGATGTGATCGTGGTGCCGCTCAATGCGATCCTCGAGGACATCGACCGGTCGGGGTCGAGCGGCGGGGTCGAGGGCAAGGGGGACAGGGTTTACGTTGTGAGGGAAGGGCTCGCAAAGCTCGTTCCCGTGACCATCGGCTGGAAGCAGGATGACATGGGAGAGGTGATCGAGGGATTGAAGGAAGGGGACAGCGTTGTTGTCGAGGGCCACGGACAGCTGGCGGACGGCGCAAAAGTAAAGGTCCTGGGGCAGGAAAAGAAGAAATGATCCCTATTACGGGTAGGGGCGGCTTCAGCCGCCCGGGAGGCTAAAGCCTCCCCTACCCATGGAGGGAACCGGGAGGCTAAAGCCTCCCCTACCCAGGTGTGTTAATACGCAATGAGCAAGCTCTCCGAACAAGCGGTCAAGCGGCCCGTCACCACGTTCATGGTCTTCGTGGCCGTGGTGCTCGTGGGCCTGGTCTCCCTGAACCGGCTTTCCATCGACCTCCTGCCCGAGCTGGACTTTCCGTCCGTATCGATCTCGGTGGCCTACGCGGGGGTGGGCCCCGAGGAGATCGAGACGCTCATCACCAGGCCCATCGAGGAGGCGGTCAGCACGGTCCAGGGCGTGGACAGGATCGAGTCGTTCTCCGCCGAGGGCCGCTCGCGGGTCCAGCTTCGCTTCACCTGGGGGACGTCGCTGGACGCCGCGCTCAACGACGTGCGCGCGGCGGTGGAGCGCATACGCGACAACCTTCCCGAGGAGGCCTCCACGCCGGTCATCTTCAAGTTCGACCTGTCGAGCTTTCCCATCCTGTTTCTCACGCTGTCGGGCGACATGGAGCCCTGGAGGCTGCGGCAGCTCGCGGACGAGACGCTCAAGTACAGGCTCGAGCGCGTGGAGGGCGTTGCGGCCGTGGACGTGCGAGGCGGCATCCGCCGCGAGATCCACGTGGACCTGGACGCGCAGAAGCTCTCCTCCCTCGGGCTGACCTCGGCCATGGTGGCCGCCGCCCTGAAGCGCGACAACATCAGCCTGCCCGCCGGCGACGTGCGCGACAAGGACTTCGAGGTGATCGTGCGCACGGTGGGCGAGTTCAAGAGCCTGGAGCAGATCGAGAACACGGTCATCACGGTGCGCGACACGGTGCCCGTGCGCGTCAAAGAGGTGGCCGCGGTGCGCGATTCCTACGAGGACCCGACGAACTCCGTCTTTATCGACGGCAGGACCGGCATCCGCCTGTCCGTGAACAAGCTCCCGGGCGCGAACACGGTCGACGTGTCCGACCGCGTCAACAGGGAGATGGAGAAGATCAACGAGGAGATGCCCAACATCAGGCTCGGCAAGCGCTTCGACACGGCCGACTACATCAAGGACTCCATTTACAACATCGAGCGGGGCGTTCCTTTCGGCTCGTTGCTTGCGATCATCGTTCTTCTCCTGTTCCTGAGGAGCCTGCGCGCCACGGTCATAGCGGCCGTGGCCATCCCCATCGCGATCGTCGGCACCTTCGCGTTCATGTACCTCGGCGGCTTTACGCTGAACATGATCTCTTTCGGAGGCGTGGCCATCGGGCTCGGCATGCTCGTGGACAATTCCATCGTCATCCTGGAAAACATCCAGCGCCACCGCAAGCTGGGCGAAGAGCCGAAGGTCGCGTCCGTGGCCGGGGCGCGCGAGGTGGCCACGGCCATCATCGCCTCGACCATGACCACGCTGTGCATTTTCGTGCCCGTGCTGTTCATCGAGGGCTTCGCCGGGATATTCTTCAGGCAGCTGGCTTTCGTTGTCTCCTTTGCCCTGATCTGCTCGCTGGCCGTGGCCCTGACCCTCGTGCCGGTCCTCTCCTCCATGGGCAAGGCCGGGGCAGCGAACAGCGGCAGGGGGGAGCCGCGCATCGCCGCGGCGCTCGGCAGCGTCCTCAAGAAACTGGAGAACGCCTACGCCTCGCTCATCGGCGGGGCGCTGCGCCGGCGAAAGACGGTCTATGCCGCCGCGGCCCTTCTCCTGGCGGGCAGCTTCGCGCTCTTTCCCCTCGTGGGCGTCGAGCTCATGCCCGAGTCCGACCAGGGGGAGATCAGCGTGGACGGCGAGCTTCCCGTGGGCACGCCCCTGGAGAAAACCGAAAAAGTGCTGCTCGGCCTGCAGGGCACGGTTCGGGAGCAGGTGCCCGAGCAGGAAGCGATCATGGGTGTGGCCGGCCCCCCGGGCTTCTGGTCCAGCATGGGATCCAACGGCATCGGGTTCCGCATCCAGCTCAAGGACAAGAAAGAGCGCAGCCGCTCGACCGAGGAGATCGCCAACATGCTGCGGCCGTTTCTCAGCGGCGTTCCGGACATGAAATCAAAGGTCCGGATGAACGAGGGCTTTTTCGTCTTCAGGCTGCTGCGCGGCGGCGGCGATCGGATCTCGGTCGAGATCCGGGGCTACGACCTGGGCGAGGCGATGAGGCTGGCAAAGAGCGTGTCGGCCATGGTGGAGGGCGTTGAGGGCATCACGGACGTTGACATCGACATGAAGGAGAACCAGCGCGAGGCGGCCATTTACATCGACACGATGAAGGCCGCGGACCTCGGCCTGTCCGTGGGAGAGATCGGCAACGAGATCCTGACCTACGTGCTGGGCACCGCGGCCACTTATTACCGCGACCGCAGCGACGAGTTTCGCATCCTCGTGCGGCTGCAGGAAAAGGACAGGCATTTCGAGAACCAGCTCGAGGGGCTGCCGCTCATCACGCCGCTGGGGAAGCGCATTCCCTCGGCGACGTGGCCGGCATCAAGCGAAGGTACGCGCCGCTCAACATCCGCCGCCTGAACCAGGAGCGCATCGTCACGGTCTCGGCCGGGTTCACGGGGCGCGACCTGGGGTCCATCATCAAGGACCTGAAGAAAGGCCTGTCCAACATCGCGGTTCCCGACGGCTATCTCATCACGCTCGGGGGCGAGTACGAGGAGCAGCAAAAGACTTTCTTCCAGCTTCTCATCGGCCTGCTCCTGGCCTTCTCGCTGGTCTACATGGTGATGGCCTCGCTCTTCGAATCGCTGAGGCACCCCTTTGCCATGCTGTTCGCCATACCGTTCGCCTCCATCGGCGTCGTCACGACGCTCATCATCACGCACACTACCCTGAACGTCTACTCATTCCTGGGCTCGATCGTGCTCATAGGCGTCGTGGTCAACAACGCGATCGTGCTCGTCGACTACATCAACATGCTGCGCCGCGAGCACGGCCTGCGGCTGCGCGAGGCCGTGGTGGAAGGGTGCCGCCGACGGCTGCGCCCCATTCTCATGACCACGTTGACCACGGTTCTGGCGCTCATGCCCATCGCCGCGGGCACGGGCGAGGGAAGCGAGATGCAGGCCCCGCTGGCGCGCGTGGTCGTAGGCGGCCTGCTTGCCTCCATGCTCATCACGCTCGTCTTCGTACCCACGCTCTACGTTACCCTGGAGCTTCGCCGCGCGCGCAGGACCGGCGAAGCCGACTGATCGAATTTTTTCCCGCGCGTTGCTTGTAGTGCGGGGCTTCAGCCCCGCCGGTTTCGGTTACAGGCGGCCCTGAAGGGCCGCACTGCGGGCCGATAGCCTGAGCACGATAACCTGAGCGGCTTGACTGTAGGTATATTCAAGGTATAATATTTATATCATGGAGTTTGAGTTTGATTCCAGGAAAAGTGATGACAACAGGAAGAAGCATGGGATTGATTTCATTGAAGCGCAAGCGTTGTGGGAAGATCCCGACCTCATGGAAATTCCCGTTAAAACACAGGATGAGCCGAGATTTCTCGTGATTGGAAGCATTTCAGGAAAGCATTGGACAGGAGTTATTACTTATCGGGGTGAAAAGATAAGGATTATTTCCGTGCGACGATCCAGACAAGAGGAGGTTGACATATATGAAAGCTAAAGAGTTTGACAAAAGATTTGATGAAGGAAGGGATATTTCCAAATACCTTGATGTGTCAAAAGCGAGGAGACCGAAACAAGAGCAGAAGAGAGTCAATGTGGATTTTCCTTTGTGGATGATCCAGCTGCTGGATAAAGAAGCAAGACGCCTGGGAGTTCCTCGACAATCCATTATCAAGGTCTGGATAGCCGAGCGCCTTGAAAAGGCATCTTGAGCGTGCTTTCTCCCTCCGGCCTTCATGCTCATCACGCCCGTTATCATCCCGTTCTCGTGTCATCCCGAAGCAGTGCGGTCCTTTTGGGCCGCCAGGGCGGGGCTAAAGCCCCGCACTACATGCCATTAGTCGAATTTTTTCCCGCCTTTTCGTAACACACGTTTCAATATATAATGCAGGCATGATGAAACGATTACTGCTTCTTCTTTTCTGCGCCGCCCTTGCCCGCTGCGGCTCGTCGGTCGGCGGCGATGACGCGGGCGACGACCCTTCCGGCGACCCTGCGGCCGACATGGACGCCGCGCATGAGACCGGCGACGAGGAGGAGGTTGACGCTGCCCCGGACGCGCCGGCGGACCCCGGGAGCGATGCCCCGGTCGGCGAGCTTGTGCAGCTGGGGTGCTACGAGCTGGAGTTTGCCGTGAACACGGACGCGGCGGAAGGCGCATCCATCCTGCGCTGGTACGGCGGGTTCCATCTTGCCGACGAGGGCATGCCCGTCACGAACATGAGCGTGGACAGCCTCGAGTTCGTCAAGGATGGAGCCGAGCGAACAATGACGGGCGCGGCCCTGCGCTACACCGACCCCATCGAGGAGCTGCCGCGCGTGCAGCGCGAGGTCATGGGCACGGTCGTTCTCACGTCCGGCGAGCTGGGCGCCTGCTCCGGCGGGCCGGGGCTCCACCGCGGCTCGCGAGGCTCGGACGTGCTGGTGCGCATGCGCGGCACCTCGGACCAGGGCGCCTGGGCGTCCGAGTGCGAGGTTTACGGCGATGAAACCTTCATCACGTGCCACAGCGGCATCAGCATGCTCGCCCGGGGCAGCGCCTACGTGTGGGAGGACAACCCCGAGCCGCCGCCGCCCACCTGGGTCGACATCAGCGCCGTTGTCTCCATAGACGCGCTCGCGGACTTCGAGGAGGTCGAGGTAACCTCTCTCGTGGTCAGCGGCGAAGGGACCGGCGAGACGTTCGAGGCGCCGACGCCGGCCGGCCACGCCGACACCTACGCGACGCCGCCCGAGGCCATGAGCCTCTTTTACCAGGGCGGCGGGCACCTGGGCGACACGCTCTGCCCCGACTGGGAAACAGGCTTCCCCCCGAGCCTCACCATCACTTACGAGGGAACGGCGGGCGGCACCATGGCCTTCAGCGGCACGGCCCCGGCCAACCAGTGCACCACCGGCGAGATGTGACGCTGCAGCGCCCATCCAATCCCTTCGTTTGAACGGATTTTTTTTTCAGAAAATTTTTTTTGGAAGAGGTTTTGTTTTAGTTTTGTGAGGTTTGGTGCGCTGTCTTTATGTTGGAGTTTAATAAATCCGGGCAATATGTGAACACTTGTCCCAATTCGTGTTGACTTGCGGGGTGGGATGGATGTAATAATATTTATTGGTACTGCGTTAAATTTATTCAACGATATAAAGCGATCCTTTTTTTGAGGTGTATTGGGAGGTGAGTCTGAGGCGGGGCCACAGCCACTGCACTACCCAGTTCTGCTGGGCTAGAACCTGAGGCGGGGCTACGCACTACAGCAATGAGCGATATACGCGCAGTACCTTTGCGCCCGTAGCTCAATTGGATAGAGCGTCAGACTACGGATCTGAAAGTTGGGGGTTCGAGTCCCTCTGGGCGCACGGAGCTTGAAAAGACCCGCAAAAAAAAGATTCGGTATCCTGGGGTGTCTCTCCTTTCTCGTCCTGATGACCCTGATCGTTCTCGCCTTTGTCTTTCTGCTGGCGCCGGGCAGGTGGGCCTTCACGCGCAAGCTCGTCAGGCTCGTCACGGGCCCCGACATAAGGCGCGTGACGATTCCGGAAGGCTGGAATCGCTACCAGGTCGCGATGAAGCTCCAGGCCGACGGCATTGTCAGAGCCGAGGATTTTCTCGTGCTCACGGAGGAGCCGACCATCCTCAAGTCACTCGGCGTGGAGGCCGCCACGGCGGAGGGTTACCTTTTCCCCGACACGTACCAGTTCTACGCGGGCGGGTCGCCGCTTACGATCCTCAAGGCCATGACGTCGAATTTCAAGAAGAAGTACGGTGAGCTCACAAAGAAATTTCCCTCGGGGCTGGATGCTTACGAGGAACTGTCCGACGACCCTTCCCAGGCGGCCCTGATCATGGCCTCGATCGTCGAGGGCGAGGTCGTGGAAAAGACCGAGGCGCCCATCGTGGCCGGCATCTTTCTCAAGAGGCTGACAGACACGTCGTTCAAGCCTCACCTGCTGCAGTCCGACCCGACCGTGGCCTACGGCTGCTATGCCATGGACCCGCCGCCGCCGTCCTGCGAAAAGTTCGACGGGAAGCTGCTGCGAAGCCACCTGAACGACGCGCAGAATTTTTACAACACCTATGTCTACGCCGGCTTCCCGCCCGGACCGATCTGCAACCCGGGCCTGAGCGCCCTGAAAGCCGCGCTGAGCCCGAACATGAAGACCAGGTATTTTTACTTTGTAGCGCGCGGGGACGGGACCCACCAGTTTTCCGTCACCCTGGAGGATCACAAGAAAGCGGTCAGCCGGTACAGGAGAAAAGCGGAGCAGGCCAAAGAGCCGGAAGAGAAGGACCAACCGAAAGAGCCGGAAGAGAAGGAAGAGCCGGAGCCGGCGGAATCACCGGACAAACCCGCCGGGTAGGGGAGGCTTCAGGATTCCATTCCATGTTCAACGGGAGGCTAAAGCCTCCCCTACCCTGAAAGGGAGCGCGTGACGGGAGGCTAAAGCCTCCCCTACCCTGAAAGGGAGCGCGTGACGGGAGGCTAAAGCCTCCCCTACCCTGAAAGGGAGCGCGTGGCGGGAGGCTGAAGCCTCCCCTACCCTGAAAGGGAGCGCGTGGCGGGAGGCTAAAGCCTCCCCTACCCATCGTGTGGCAGCTACATCACGAGGCCGGCCATGCTGCAGCCGCCGCCGGACGGCATGAGCTTCGGGTCGGCCGGCGTTCGCTGCCGCGCGATCTTCACGGTCGCCGTGGCCGCGAGGCGGGTCCCGTTCACGTCGGCATAGAAGTAAACGTCCCTGCCGCCGAGCGGCACGTCCATGTCAGGCTCGCAGGCCCACTGCTGCAGGTAGATGCCGGGCCAGCGCTGCGCCGCACTACCCTTCATGGCGCAGCCGGTCGCAGTGATCTGCACGGATTCGATGGCAGCGGGCGGCAGGTTGTTCTCGCCGAGCGCCACGACGAAAACGTCCACATCACGGCTGAGGCCGGGCACGTACACATCGGCGCCGGTAAAGACCAGCGACGCGGAGCAGTCCACGGTCTCGGCCCGGTCGCCGCTTACGATCTGCGCGGCTTTTTGCGCGTCGGGAAGGCCGAACCCCTCTTCGCCGGGCGCCGGGGGCAGCCCATCGCCGCCGCCCAGGGCCGCAACGGCAAGCGCGTCGCGGATCTGAGCGCAGGCCAGCGCGGGGTTTTTCTCCAGCAGCAGCGCGGCAAGGCCCGTGATGTGCGGCGCTGCCGCGCTCGTTCCGCGCGAATGGATGTGAGCCTCATCCTGCGTCAGAACGGACTGCGGCGCGAGCCCGTGGAAGATGGCGGCAGGGTTCGTGCTGCTCGCGTCCGTGGAGAGCGCAGCCGCGATCCACTGGCCCGGCGCCATGAGGTCGGGCTTGATCGCCCCGTCGCGCGCCGGCCCCATGCTGCTGAACCACGACCGCCCGCCGAGCTCGTCGCCCGTGACCATGTCGACGAGCCGGCCGTCCCGCCCGATCCACGAGGTCTTCACCGTGACGGCGCCCACGGCAATGACCGACCGGCTCGAGGCGGGGACATCGATCGTGCCCGCCTGCGTCACGTATTCACCCTCGAGCGCGACCGATCCCAGGATGCCTGTTTTCATGTCGGCCTGCGCAAGGTACAGGTCAACAGAGATGGTCGATGCCGTGGCAAAGCTGAGCTCGTAAACCCCGGGATCGATTTTCCCGGAGCCGTCCGCGTCGCCGGTGAGCGTGATGATGACCTCGCGGTCGCCATTGTCGGGGTCCGGGCCGGACGGGGAGTGCGAGATTGTGATCCAGGTGTTCTCCTCGCCGTGCTGAACCTGCAGAAACTCGCCCGGCAGGGCATGGAACGATGCCCGTGACGGATGGCGCACGCCGACCTCCATGTTGTCAACACTGCCGGGCGCACCGGCATGGATCCAGGCGTCCACAACGACTCTCGAGACTCCGCCCTCGGCCGCAGGCTCGTTGGACGGCACCGAGAGACTCACTGTATCCCGGGCAGGCAGGAACGCAGACGGGTCAGGCGACAGGTCGAGGGAAGCGTGGATCGGCTCGGAGCCGTAATTGCCCGCGGCCGCCACGACGCATCGTCCGTCCGGCCTGTCGTTCAGGTGCTGCTCAATGGTTTGCTCCAGGGGCGAGCTGCCGTCGTGCGCGCCCATCCGGCCGCCGAGGCTCAGGTTGATCACGCACGGGAGGCCGATCATGTCGCACAGCTCGAAGATAAAACCAACCGCTTCCATGACGTCGAAGTCCTCGAACTGCGCGACCTCTTCCCGGGAAGCCCTGACCGCGATGACCCAGGCGCCCGGCGCAACGCCGCTGTAGACGCCCGCAGGGTCGCGGCCCGCGGCAATCGACGCAACGTGCGTTCCGTGGCCGACCGCGTCCGTGCTTTCAATGGGAAAGGGCGGGTCGTCGCCGCTTTCTATATATTCGAGAGCAAAATCGATTTCCTCTTTCCCGTAGAGCCTGTAAATGCCGTGGTCCACCCCGGGGTGAGGGTCGGGACGGCGGGCGGGCAGCGAATAGTCCAGGAGGTACAGGATACGCGTTGTCCCGTCTTCCCCCAGGAAATCGGGGTGGGTCCAGTCGATGCCCGTGTCGATGATTCCGACGATAACGTCTTTGCCGCTCAGCCCCGTCTGCCGCCTGAACTCATCGGTCACGCCGAGCCACGCCGGCCCTGTGTCGAGGGACGCCTCCAGCCGGGTCGAGACCCTCAGCCAACCCTTTTCATCGATGAACACGGTGGGCCCGCCGCCTCCCTCGTGTCCGGCGCTGATGGCCTGGCGCACGCCGGCCGGTTTTGCCATCAGCTCGAAGAACAGAGGTGACGCCCCGGCCGCCTGAAGCTCTTCGACCACGGTCTGCGGTTTTTCCCTGCCGCACGCCAGAAGAAGCAGGACAGCGGCCGCGAGCAGCGCGCGCCCTGCCAGCCGTTTCACGCGATTGCGTGGAATCAAAATGCCTTCCAGCGCAGCTGGCTTCTGTGCCTGTTATTGCGGTAGAAGCGCACCAGGGTCGGAAGATAATCGAGGATGTTGGGGCAGCGTATGCCCGTGCCTTCGAGCGCGGCCAGAGTGTTCGCGCAGTCGTAATGGACCGGGTGGTTGAAGTATTCCAGGAACTCCCTCGGCACGCCGAGCAGCTTTCGCGCGGCAGGCAGGCGAAGGGGGATGTCCAGGAGGATGGGAGGGATCTGCCCGAAAGGCCCGCGCGCCCCGAGCAGCCTGATCATCTCGGCATAGAGCCTGGAGACGAGCACGGGCGCAGGGTCGGCCAGCGCAAAGCACGTGCCTTCCGTGCCCTTCTTTTTCCATATGGCGATCGTGGCATCGACGATAAAATCGATGGGGACCAGGTTGATTTCCACGTTTCCCTCGCCCAGGTTCGGGAGGGGGGCCTGCAGCAGCTTGAGCGTGTCCACGAGGATCATGCCGAAGTAGGGCCCGTCGAATTTCTGGGTCTCCCCCGAATTCGAATCACCCACCACGATGGCGGGCCGGATGATGATGGTTGGGATCTTGTCCCAGTTGTTGCGCACAACGATTTCGGCTTCATTTTTAGTGCTCTCGTAATGATTCTTGAAGCCCTGGCCCATCACAAGCTCGGTTTCCAGGACCGTGCCCCTGCGCTTTCCGGCCACGTAACAGGTCGAGAAGTAGACGAATTTTTTCAGGTTCCCGGCTCCCCTGCAGAAATCCACGATGTTTTTCGTGCCCGTCACGTTGACACGCCTCGCGGTTTCCTCGGGCACGGCAAGATCATAGATCGCGGCAAGGTGAAAGACATCCGTCACCCTGGAGACGACCTTCCCGTATTTCTTTTCCGTCAGCCCCAGCCTCTCGAACGAGATGTCGCCCGCCAGAACTGTCATGGAGCAGTCCTTGAGCTGCCTGTCCATCTTGAGCTCCTCGACCGCCGCGCCTGCATCAGGGATGAACCGGTCCTGCACGAGGAAGATAAAGTCGGTATCAGGCTCCTGCGCCGCGATTTCCTTCACAAGCCTTTTGCCGATAAATCCAGGGAATCCGGTGAAGAAAAGGACTTTTCTCTGATTTGTCCCTGCTGCGGGCTATTCCTCCGCGGGCTTCCTGCGGCCCGATTTTTTTGGCGGTGTTTTCTTCTTTGCCGTCTTTTCCCCCGTCTTTTTTACGGTCTTTGCTTTCTTTTCAGGCATTCTGGCCTCCTTTTTATCCCATTTAGCGAATCCGGAAGTTAGAACTTATTGTCCATATATTCGTTTATAATAAATGAGATGAAAAATAAACCTGTTGGAAATATAAAAGCAAACTGGTATTATGGAAGCACTTTCGACGCGGAGACCCCGGTTTGCTTGAATCCCTCTCAGATAATGAGCTTTACGAATTGTTCCTGGAGGGGAACAGTGACGCAATGAGGATTATTGTGGAACGCAACAGTCCAAAGCTTTTTAACTTCATTTACCGGATGGTCGAAAATCCTGCCACCTGCGAGGAGCTGGTGCAGGAGGTCTTTCTC
>JBDRLK010000498.1:0-5643 GCA_043813155.1 Pseudomonadota bacterium
GCTTTAGCCTCCACTTTCGGCAAACGGCTTTCAGCCCCTGAATCATCAGCCATCAGCCAAAAGCCAATTGCCAATAGCGTCGGATGAGGGCGCAGCCCGCATCCGACTATATCACATCCGTGCCCCGCTTGATCGTCCAGAGCCTACCGACGTTTTCATGGAATCTTTCCGGCGGGAGCCTGGTTTTCAGCACGGAGTTGAAAAAGTTGTACTTTGAAAGATCGTGCTCCACGATCCTGTCTTTCACCTGCCGGTAAAATTCGGTTCCGGGCATGGGTGAAAGAATCGTGTAGCCCGCATAGGTGACCTTGTGGGAGGCCGCGTAGTCGGCCAGCGCCTTGAAGTCGTCTTCGTCATATTCCGGGGGAACGACGTAATTGCCCCGCACCATGATGCCGCAGTCGTGAAAAATGCGTACCGCGTCGCTTATCAGGCCGGCCTGCGAGTCCTTGTTGTACTGCTCGAGCTCTTCGTTGCGGAAGGATTCGAAACCGGATATCACGACTTTCAGCCCGCCGCGGGCGAGCTTCTCGATCAGCTTCGGATTGCGGGCCGCGGTGTCGAAGCGTATGTCCATGATGTAATCTTTATTAATGCCTTCCTCCTCTATCCTGTCGAAGAGGCGCTCCACCCACTGCGTGCTTATGATGGTATTCGCGTCGGCGAACCTTACAACGGGGTAGTCGTCGAGCGTTTTGAGCTCCGTGATGACGCTTTCGACGCGCCGCTGCATGAATTTGCCGTCGAAAAGGGGCCAGATGGAGCAGAAGGAGCACCGGTGGGGGCATCCCAGCGACGTGAACAGGTAAGTGGCCGGGCCGTAGCCCTTGCCCACCGTATAGGTCGAGATCCACCTGCGAAGCAGCGAGCGGTCGGGCATGATAAAATCTTCCCCCGCGGGGTCGCAGTCGGGCGCGGCCGCTGCCGTCGGCGCCAGCCCGCCCCCGGTCCTGGCCAGGATGCCGCCCACGCCGTCCAATCCCTTTTTGCCCTCGACGGCGCGGGCCAGGGCACGGAACGTGCCGGACGCCTGGCCGGGGCAGACGATATCCACCTCCTCCCGGTCGAAATGCCCGGGGCACAGTGTGGCGTGCAGGCCCCCGGCGACCGTAAGAATTTCAGGGTTGAAATTCTTCACGACCCTGAAGATGTCCATGCCGGCATTGAGCTCCGAAGCAATGAACGTCACACCGACCATGTCGGGGTTTACGCGGCGCAGGCAATCCGTCACCATTTCTTCGGGCGGCGGCGCCGCGGGATCCAGATCGTATTCCCCCTTCATTTCCAGCAGGGTCACGTCGTGATCAGCCGCCGCGGCACCAAGGGTGAGCAGGCCGAGCGGGGGACCGACGAGCTTCTTGTGAATGAAGCGCCTGGCCTCCGGGGGGGCGCAGGCGAGTATGGCGTTATGGGGCGACCGTGGAGGATTTACGAGGAGTATTTTCATGAGCCGGGATTGTGAAAAAGGAGCCTCTTACAATGCATTCGCGTTCAGCCCCCAGGGCGAGCCCGCGGAGCCGCACTTGGAGATGAGCTGCTGCGCCGTTTCCATGAGCTCCTTTCTGTCGACGACGAGATCGACGAGCCCGATGGCCCTGGCTTCGTCGGCAAGAAAGGTGCGCCCCGTCAGAACCATTTCGATGGCCTTCCCCCTGCCGATGAGCCGCGGCAGACGCACGGTGCCCCCGCAGCCCGGCATCAGGTCAAAGGTTATCTCCGGGAGGGAAAACACGGCTCGCCTGGCAGCCAGGCGGTAGTGGCAGGCCAGGGCAAGCTCCAGGCCTATCCCGAAGCAGCACCCGTTGATGGCCGCGACCACGGGGAAGGGCAGGTTTTCAAGGAACACGAAGTTTTCAACATTGTCGCGAAGGAATTTTGAGTGCGAATTTTTGGACGCACTCGTATTGTCCGGGCTTCCGTTTTCCCCGGACATCAGGGCTTTCAGCTCGTCCACGTTCGCCCCGGAGGAAAAATGCCTCCCGCTTCCGTAGACGATCATTCCCCTCACATCGAGGCCCGGCAGCACTTCCTTGCGCAGTTTCGAGAACTGTTTGAAAAAGTCCACATCCATTTCATTGCGCGGCGGCGCGTTCAGGACAAGGTGGCCGATCCCGTTCGATTCCCTGTAGAGCAGAGTATCTTCAACCACGGCCGACCTCCTGGAACACGGCAAGACCGCATGCCGCGGTTTTTGTGTGCGAGACGGAACCATGGGGGTTGGCGCTCAGGCTTTTTGCGTCCATGCCCGGGACATCAGGGATCTTTTCGATTTTCGGGCCGCCCTTGTCGCCATGGGCCAGCACAAAATCCTTTTCCCCGTACTCAACGCCGCCCGAAAGGGCGCGGAAGCATTGCACCAGGGCTTTTTTCAGCGCCAAGAAACCGGCCGTGGTCTGAACGTGCCTCGATGAAAGGAGACGGTTCTCCTGCGGCGAAAAAAACCGCTCACCGATGCTTTCCCTGTTGATTTTCACATAGTCGATCGGCACGATTTCCATGTACGAGTGAATCGCTTTTTGCGGGGCGACCGCCCTGTTTGTATTATGCGCGATCTTACTCATTGTTGGAATTATTGTTTTCTTCAATGCCCGCCTTCTGGGCCAGCTTGCAGAAGAGCAGGGTTTCTTCGTTCAGCGCTTTATTGCGAGGCATGCGGCCGGAGTTGTGAATCGAGGTCAGGACCGCCCTGATCAGGCGCGTGGACCTTCCCTCGGTCAGGGATCGAATGAAATCCACGGCCTTGTTCTCGACCTCTCCCGGCGGGGAGACCTCATCGACGATGCCCAGCTCCGCTGCTTCCTCGCCCCTTATCATCCGTCCCGTCAATATGAGCTCGAGGGCCGCGCCGCGGCCTGCCGCTTCCCTGGCTGAGATGGTTCCGCCGAATCCCGGCATGAGGCCAAGGTCGGCCTCTGGAAAACCGAGCATGGCGTGGCGGGACGCACACCTGAAATGACAGGACAGCGCGATTTCGAGGCCGGCGCCCAGACAGCTTCCCTTGACAACGGCCACCACGGGGATGGTCGACAGGGAGATTGCCTCCAGGAGCGCTTTGCCCCTGCTGAGCAGGGCGCCGAAGTCTTCCTCGCTTTTCACCTGCTCCCTGAGCTTGTTCAGGTCCGCTCCGGCGCAGAAATGCCGCCCCTGTCCCTTGACCAGGATGGCCTTGAATTCGGGCGCAGCGAGAAAGTCGGTCAATGTCGACAGATCTTCGAATACAGGGTGGGTCAGGTTGTTGTAGGGAGGGTTCGAAAGCGTGATGACGCCGATATCGCCTTCCGAGGAATATTTTAACTTAAAGGACATGGGGTTACCGCTAACAGTCTTCTATCAGCTTTTTACTTGGCCTGTAATACGAAAGTCCACCTTTTTTATATAAATTCTCAAGGAATTGAAAAATAGTTGCTGCTTTTTCTTTTTTAATCACGTCTTCGATGGTCGTGTCGGATTGCCACAGGTCGCCGGTGATCAGTCCAAGGGAAGGGCGGCTCACGATGCGGTTTTCGACAAAGGTCATGCATGCATTGACGGCAAGGTAGAGAAAGCGCTTTGCGAGCGCGTCCCTGTCCTCGCCGGCCGGCTGAGCCCGGGCGGGCCAGGGCAGGGGGCTTCCGGAGAGCAGGCCGTCGCGGTTCTTGGCGCCCCTCTTTCCCATGTCAAGCAGTCCGGCCAGCCCGGACGTAAGGGGCTCGTAGCCGGCCGCTTCTTCGGGCGGCATTCTTTCCAGGTAATTGGGCACGGACGCATGGATGACATCGAGCCCTATCGTATCCATCATGGACAGCTGGCCCGCGGGAAGAAGCTCGCTGGCCGAGACGCTGTCGACATCCTCGGGCCGGACCCCGTCCCGGAGCAGGCGGAAGGCCTCTGCCTGCATGGGCAGCAGGAGGCGGTTGGCGGCAAAGGCGCTTTCTTCGTCCTGCGCGATGGCCTGAAGGCCGCATTCCCCGACCAGCTCGACGACTTTCTTCCTTGCCGCCCGGGGGCATTGGCCGGGAAAGATGATTTCCACAAGGCCGGTAAGCTCCACGGGATAAAAGAAGTGAAGGCCGATGCAGGCTTCATGGATTTTCCCGGGCAAGATGGAGGAGGAATTTGACAGCAGCAGGGTGTCACCCATGATGAGGCCGGCGACGGCGGCCACGATGGCCCGCTTGTCATCGAGAGATTCGTTGATGGACTCGATGATGACGTCCGGCTTCGCAGTGTCAGCCGCCATGGGCAGAAAGAAGCGGGTCTGCATTTTTCCCGCCCGGTCGGGATCGAGCCTGCGCAGCCTTCTTGCCTGCTTTTCGATGGCGCGCTCGAGCTGCGCGAGGCGGCCGGGGTCTCTGGATACCCACGAAACGCTCCAACCCTTCTTGAGGAAGAAGACGCCCGTGTTACGGGCCATTTTCCCCGACCCAAGGAGCAGCAGGCGCCGGCTCAAATCCCAAGCCTCCTTTTTATATTTTTCACGTTGATGTAAGTGACGGCGGCGTCGATGAATCTGCCGTTCTGCGTGAGGGAGATGCCGGGACCGCATTCGACTATCCGCTGCGTCCCGTTGTCGCGCATGGTCTCCACGACCCGCTGCCAGTTGATGGGCGTGGTGAGGTTGCGGGCCGCGAAATCGATGAGCCCCTCGACGCTTGAAAGCAGTTTCCGGTCTATGGACGAGACCATGGGGCAGGATGCCTCCTTCCATGCCAGGGTCTCGAGAAAGGATCTGAACCTGTCCGATACGTCACCGAGCAGGGGACCGTGGTGATAGGGGATAGCGACGGTGAGCCGCTCCGCGGCTATGGCCCCGCGCTTCTTTGCGGCTTCGAAAAAGCCGTCCAGGTCCCTGTCGAGCCCGGACACGATGTTGCACGCGTCGCTGTTGGTGTTCACGAGAAGAAGGGAGGTGGAGGGCCGGGCGTCCAGTATTTCGCGGATCTCGCCGCGCGTGGGGCCGATCGCGATGCCCATGCCCGCGGCTTTTCCGCGGGACGCTTCGGCCATCAGGTCGAAGGCTTTCCGGACCATGGAAAACCCGTCGGTGACCGAGATCGCTTCAGCGGCGTAGAGCGCGGCGTAAATGCCGAAGCTGTAGCCGGCCGTGAAGTCAGGGCGGACCGCGCGGCGGCGCAGCACCATGGATGCGCCTGCGCCGAGCGCGTAGGTGAAAAACTGGTTTTCCTCGTCGCTCAGGTCCCCGGCCGTTCCATCCAGAAGCCTGCCGGCGAGATTGACGCCCGCCCGGGACGAAGCTTCCTCGAAAAAAGGCCCGAGCACGGATTCGTGGCGCATGTAAAAATCAGCCTCGCGGCCGCACAGCCTGACGCCGACCCCGGGGAAGGCGAAGGCGTTTTTTTTCGATTCAGTCTCCGACATACCTTACCGCGTATCCCGCCTGCATGAATTTGCTGACTTCCGTGACAAAGCTTGCCACGCGATCGTCCCTTCTCAGCCGCTCCTCCCTTATGATTTTGTCCAGGCATATCAGGGCCATGGGCGGGCCGCAGTAGCCGAGCTCGTCGAGCCTGGTGTAAAAACGCGACCTGTCGATGCCGATCTTTTCGCATTCGTCCATGACGGACTCGACGATGTGCCTGGCCGGAAGATTGACCTGGAAGAGCGCGATCCTTTCGATCGGGACGCCGCCCCTGTCGATCATTC
>JBDRLK010000499.1:0-9928 GCA_043813155.1 Pseudomonadota bacterium
GTGAATCGCGGCAGCCACGAGCTCCTTGCCCGTCCCGCTGTCTCCCTGGATCAGCACGGGAACCCTGGTCTCGGCGATCTCCCTGATCGTTTCGAACAGCTCGAGCATCCTCGGGTCCTTTCCCACGATGCCGGCAAACCCGTCCTCGGTCCGTAAATACTTTCGAAGCCTCGTGAGCTCGGTGATGTCTTCGAGAATCACTACGGCGAGCCTCTCCTTGTCAAACTCCATGGGAGCGGCGCTAACCAGGAGCACGAGGTCCCGGACCCCGGTTCCTGATTTTACCTGGACCTCGGCCCTGTTGCGGTGCACCTGCTCGCCGGCAATTGCATCGAGGGCCGTGCTGCGGACCTTGCAGTTGGCGCAGTAGTCGGAATAGCCGCAGCCTTTCGGGCTCTCGTAGGCATGAATGCAGCCCAGCGCCTCTCCCCCGCGCTTATTGATGACCTCGGCCTCTGAAATGCCGAACGAGCGCTCGATGACATTGTTCAATGCATGAACGCGCCTGTCAGTGTCGACGATGAGCACGCCGCAGGGAATTGTTGCGAACAGCGTTTTTAGAAATCCATCATTTCCCAGCAATGCTGTAACTGGTTTCATTTCGCCTTTTCACTCACTTTCATTTTCCTCCCGCGGCGGAATCTCGCGCCCCACGCCGATGACGCCAATGGGCCGGCCCCCCTTGTCGCGTATGAAGCTCATCCTGTTCTCGAACCGGACCACGGACCCGTCCTTGCGAACGAGGTCGAAGTCGGCGGTCCGCACGCGAAACGGGTCCGCTTCCTCGGTTTCTTCCGCGGCCATCTCCTCCATGAAGATGTCCATGGCCAGCCTGAAGGAGGGGGGCTCCAGTATCTCGTCAAGGTTCATGGCCATGAATTCGTCCGCGCTGTAGGCCAGGTTGCGCGTAAAGGATGCGTTCACATAGGTAAAGCGCAGGTTCATGTCCATGGTCCAGACGATGTCCGGCACGTGCTCGGCAAGCATGCGGTAATGCGCGGCGTTTTGCTTCCTTTTTTCACTGTTCTGCGCCCTGGCGAGCGAGGACTTGACGGACGGCGCAATCCTTTCGAACGGTTCCGGGGAAAGCAGGATGAAATCGTCGAGCCCTGCTTTCATCGCTTCAACGGCGAGCTCCACGTTTTCCGGCCTTACGAGCATGATGACCGGGCAGAATGGATACATCTTCTTGACCTTGCGCATCACGGTCAGCCCCCCCATTCGGCCGGGCTGGCCGCACGTGATCACCACGTCAAAACCGCCGCTTTCCAGGGCCGAGCCGAATTCCTGGTCGTCCTCTGCCTGCCGCACCTGGACGTCGGGAAATCCCCGCTCGAGCTCATGCTCAACCTTTATGCGGTGCTCGGGAAACCTGCAGAATACGAGTGCGCGTAAGTTGCTGCCCATTGTTACAATTCTAAAACAAGCTTCATGTCGTTGGCAAGCTGAATCAAATAGCAATTTGATATTTTACGCCAGTGGGCGTATACTTACTCCAAACCGAGGAGATGGCATGGGATTACTATTCAATGCTTTGAAAACCTTCATCTGCAGCGCCCTGCTGATCGCTGCGGCGTCGTGTTACAGCTCGATGTCGGGCACGAACGATGTGTCGGAGGACCGGGCTGAAGACCGGACCGGCGAGGATGGCGTCGAGATCCCTCCGGATGTTACGCCGGACTCCCCGGCCGATTCGCCGGATGCTCCGCCGGATACACCGCCCGATCTGCCCCCCGACCTGCCGCCTTTCCTGGGTGTGGATTTTGTCATCAGCCATTCCGGCTCCGACCCGGGGCCTATCTATTTTGCCGTATGGGGATGGGACATTGAAACCATGGAGTATCCCTTTGAGATGACTGAATATGAAGGTGGAGAATGGACACCAACGAGCATGTACATGCCCTGGTGCACGGTGAGCTGCGCGGACGTGGAGGAAGAATGGGAGTGCTGCATCGACTGCGGGCCTCCCTGGATCGAAACACTCCAGGTCCTGGAAAGCGGCGACTCGGTCAGCGAGCACTGGGACGGCACAACTTACACCATGAATTGGGACGTGTGTGAGTGCGGCTGCCACGTTCAGGACCTGATCGAAGCGGGACGTGTTTCCGTGAAGGTCTGTGCATACTCCGAAATGATCTGCTATAACCCGGATGGCGGCTGCGTCCCTGATGAAAACGGCATTATTCAGGGCGCCGGCGTGGACGGCGCCTCGCAATGCATTGACAAGGAATTCGACGTAACCGACGTGTCCGGCGCAGCGGTCCTCTTCGAGTTCTGAAATGTATCCCGGGCGACTAAAGTCGCCCCTACCCCCGTCGGGTAGGGGAGGCTTCAGCCTCCCGGAAACTCTTGACATTTACTTCAAATAGGATAATAAAATTCTTTGAGAAAGTACGTCTTTGACCCCGTCTTTATAAAATGAAATACGTAACCTCAGTACTTGTTCTCACGATAATCTGCATCACCGCGTCCCTTCTTCTCAGCCAGGTTTACAGCGGAACAAAAGACAGGATCGAAGAGAACGAGAGGATAGAAGCCCTGAAGCAGGTCAAGAGGGTGCTCGAGGGCCTCTATGACAATGACCTGGAAGAAGACAGTATCATGATCGGCGAGACCAAGGTCTTCAGGGGTAAAAAGGGCGGGGAGCTGACAAGCATCGCCTTTTCGTCGTTTTCCAAGAAAGGCTACTCCGGGCTCATCACGATCATGGTGGGTATCGACCCTGAAGGCAGCATTCTCGGAGTCCAGATCGTATCCCACACGGAAACCCCCGGGCTCGGCACAAAGGCCTGCGAAGAGCAGTGGCTGGGCCAGTTCAAGGGCAAGAACCTGGATTCAAGCACCTGGAAGGTAAGGAAGGACAGTGCCGAAGGACTGGTGGACGAGGTAACGGGCGCCACGGTCAGCTCCAGGGCCATTACCGAGGCCACGGCCAGGGGGCTCGAATTCTTCAAAGAAAACGCGGATGCAATCCTCCAGGGGGATTAGCCTGATCGCAAAGCAGACAGCGTTCATCTTCATCAGTTCGGTTTTAATGACGACAGTTGTGTTTTCCGGCTGCGGCGAAGCGGACTCCAACGACGACGCGGCAGCCGACCCTCAATCCGACCGGCCGGCGGACATTGTCGACACTGCCGGCGATGCGGACGAAGCAGTGGACTCATCGGACGCCGGCGAAGAACCGGTGGAAGAGGAGCTCCCTGCCTGCGAGCCGGAGCAGACCTCGCCCGGCAGCGGTTACCATCATCCGGGCGATGACTGCGCGCCCTGCCACGCCTCCATGTCGGGAGAGAAGAAATGGAAGGTTTCGGGTACGCTGTACGCTTCGGCCGCCGGCGAGGAGCCGGCCGCGGGCGTGACCATTGTATTCAGGGACGCGGACGGAAACGTCTTCAGGCTGATAACCCACGACAATGGTAATTTCTACACATCCGACCCCGTCGCATTTCCCATCACTCCCAGGGCAAGCCGATGCCCGGACAACGCCCAAATGCCCAACCCCACCTCGGCCGGCAACTGCAACAACTGCCACTACGACGGACAACGCATCTACTTCCCCTGAACACACTAACCCGGGTAGGGGAGGCTTCAGCCTCCCGTTCCTTCCCGGGTAGGGGAGGCTTCAGCCTCCCGTTCCTTGATTCAGGCACCCCAAGCTTGCGTGCAGCCACATGGGCGACAAAAGTCGCCCCTACACAAAATTCCATAAAACTGAGATATCTGTGGAATTGAAGGACTTTGAAATGCCTGCCTTGCGACCCCACAGGGATTCGAACCCTGATTACAGGCTTGAGAGGCCTGCGTCCTAACCCTTAGACGATGGGGCCAAGTGACTGGCATTACTAGTAAATCATTTGCCCGGCAATGTCAATACGTTAGCCTGGAGGCCTGGAGGGAAGATGAGTATCGACTTGGAAAATCAGCGAAGCGCAGATTCCTTTACCACTCACAAGCACACATGCGGAAAACACTAGGGTCATGTTCCCCGATGAAAGGAAAAGCCTCGCACGTTGTCTCATATTCCGTCGACCAGTAGGTGTATAACAACCAGGCGAAATGACATCCGAGGTCGTTGTTGCTGTTGTCCTGGTGCGGATATCCGCCATAGCCGAGGGCCTCAAGGACCGCGACGCACTGAGCATCGGTGCCGCCCGAACCGGCATAGTCACGGGTGCCCGCCAGATTGCATCCGCCGTGAACGGCGCACACCCCGGCGCAGCTCTCATCCATTCCACTCGCGTACCAGCAGTATCCGCCCACCATGACGCCGGCGCACTCAGCGGGAAGCTCTTCCGCGTCCGGCTCCATCAAGTCGGCCTGCTCTTCCCGGCTGAAATCCCCAGGCGCGTCGATTTCCGCTTCGGTGAAGGCGTCGGATACTTCGCAAGGCTCCGCGTCGAGGGCCGTCTCCTCTTCCCGGTCGTAACCTTCATCCGCAGCGTCACCGCCCGTATCTCCCGGCCCGTCCTCCGTGGTTGCATCGATGCTCCCTTCGTCGGTCCGGGTGTCGTCCAGTCCGGCGTCCCCGGCCATGCGCCCCTTGATGTCGAGAGAGCAGGCTCCGATACCGGCCGCAAGGCACAGGGCCGCGGCGCTCCCGATGATTGCCCTGTATCGGCAGAGCGTGGTTCGGACTTCACGGGTTTCCTTGAAAACGTGATCCGCGCAAAGCATGGCGATTCCAGGTAACATCCTTGTTTTTCCTGCTTTCAAACCCGGCCGCTCAGGGCTCCAGGAGCGTCCGGGCATCCAGTATCCTGTTGCCGTTGTTGAAATCCGTGGTCGCCAGCACGGACAGGCCCCTGCTCCGGGCGGTCTCGAGCACGCCCAGCATCTGTTCGTAGCAGGGATGCGAGCGATACAGGAAATGGATGGCCGCGGAGTAGATGAAGACCACTTCCACGCCGTCCTCCGCGGGCCTGATGTCGTGCAGCGGTGATTCGAGCGGCATGAGGACGTCGATAATCGTCAAGGTTCGAGGATCGTCTATTTCCAGGTACACGGGCTCATGCCGCTCACGATAAGATTCCAGGATCTCGGCCCAGAGCTCCCCCAGGCTGCTGCGCACGTTCAGCTGAAACTCCTGCCCGCCACGAAGCGTCACTGTGACGAAGCCATCAACGGGCGGCGACAAGCTCTGCACGTAGTCGACAAAGACAGTGACTCCCCACAATGCGCACACGGGCCCGGTGTCTTGATCCATCAGCGCATCGGCCGCCCCGTCGGAATCGGCGTCGGGTAGGTTCGAGCCGGCCCGGCTGCTCTCGTAACATCCTGCCGGGCCGAGAAGCATCAAGGCCGTGATAATGATCAAGCGCATTGTTTTAAGTCTCCCTGGTTTCAACAATTTAGCACAAATACCCGGCCGGGCAATCTTTGCAAGGCTTGAATATGCTCTGATTATCTGCATAATAGACTGCATCAATACCATGACAACCAACAACAAAATCTATGACAAGGGCCTGGAGGAGTTCCCGAAATCAAGCGTCATTGTCGGCAACCTCATGATGCTTCTGTGGTTCACCGCCGGGACCGCGGCCTGCTGGTTTTTTCATCCCCTGGCCGCATGGATCTACGTCGGCGTCGTGGTGATCCAGGTCTATATCGTGCTTCGCAAGCTCGTCTGCACCAACTGTTACTACTATGACCGCTGGTGCGCGCTGGGCTGGGGAAAGCTCTCGGCGCTGCTTTTCAAGAAGGGGAGCATTGAAAATTTCAGGACGTGCGTTGGCATCAAGCTGGCCCCGCCGACATACGGGCTTCTTGCCCTCGTCCCCATGGTTCTTCTCGTTATCTCGCTCGTTCGGGACTATGCGATTGAAAAGGCCCTCGTCCTGGCGCTCATGGCGGCGCTCACGTTCTTCACGACCTTTCTCAGCAGGAAAAAGACCTGTTCCATGTGCAGGATGAGATTGATCTGTCCCGGAAGCGCGGCAAAGGTGTAGGGATCGAAGGGGATCAAGTGCACTGAAAGCCGGAGCAGGTCGCATCGTCCCAATTGCAGCCGGCCTGGCTGTCGCAATTTATATCATCGTCGAACCATTCGCAGGGAGTGGCGTCGCCGGTGCAGTCTTCGTCCGCCGGGCCCCACCTGCACCCGCAGTACTCGCAGTTGCCGTAGCTGAGGCTTTCACAGGGGGACCCGGTGCCCTCGCAATCGCATTCGTAATCTCCCCCGTCCCATCCACAGTTCTCGCGGCATCCGCAGCGCGGACAATCGCCGCCGTCCATGTCCTCCCAATCGTCGCAGCTGTTTGAGCCCGTGCATCCGTCGACAGCTTCCCACGAGCACCCGTCCTGGCTGCCGCATTGCGGCGCGTTGAGCCCGTCACAGCTTCTTGCGCTGCCGCTGCACCCGCCTCCGCAGTCCGCGTCATGGCAGCAGTCCCCCCCGCTGCGGCACTGCCCGTCGCAGCAGATGCCGGCCCCGTCCGAGCACGGCTGCATATCGGGCATGTTCGTCCACCCAAGATGGTCTTCATCGCTCAGGCATTTTTCGCAGGCATTGTCGAGATTTACAAAGTCGTGAAGAAAGCATTCCCCCGAAATCATGCAATAGCCCGCAATAACATGATGGAGGCAGTCCGGCCCTTCGGCGCTTTCCTCGCAATCGTCCGTTGTACAATCCAATCCGTCGCGGCAAGGCTCCATGTTGCCCCGGCAGTTTCCGTCTTCGTCGCAAAGGTCGTTGGACGTGCAGAAACGGCCGTCATTGCACGGGATGCCGCCCATGGCCGCATAGACGCATGCCTTTCCATTGTCGTTTTCCTGGCACAGGCCCGTCATGCACTCGTTCCACCAAGCGCAGTCGCTCTCGTCACGGCATGAATACGTGCAGTTCGGCTCGCACCCGTCGTCCGGCACGCTGCCCCCGTCGTCGCATTCCTCGCCGTCGTCGAGCACGCCGTCGCCGCAGTTCTCGGGCACGCAGAGCCCGTCCCTGCACACGCCCGCGTCTACCTCGTCGGACGAGCAATCCTCGCCGTCGGGCAGAGGCTCGCCGGCCCTGCACAGGCCGTCTTCGGAGCATGTTTCCTTGCCGTTGCACGGCTCGCCGTCGCTGCAGTCAGCGTCAGCCGCGCAGTCTCCCGTCCCGTCTCCCACAATCTCCAGGGTCCAGTCCCGGGATTCGGAATCCGGGTCCACGTCACCGACATTGCCGTCCTCGGGCATGGCCCCGCCCGTTCGCAGCGAGCACGCGGCGAACAGGAACCCGGCTGAAAGAAGCATGGAATATCTCATGGCGCCGTCAGAAAAGCTCACTGCTCTTTTCCCCGTCTATTTTCACCCAGATCCTGAAAAGTTTCTCGCCGGCCTGATCAAAGCACTTGTACCCCGGCATGTCCACTTCCTCGACCTTGACCTCTCCCAGCTCTTTGCACTGCTCGAGCCAGTTTTTAAAATGCTCGCCGCCGCCCACGTAGACCTTGCGCCACCTGCCGCCCTTCCCGTCCACCCTTTCGCGCACCTTCTCCTCCTCGGCCATGACCTCCTGGAACGCGGCGTCCGAACAGCCAATGCCTGTCATGCAGTCTTTTGGCATGCGCCTTCGTTTCCTATCCCTTATTCAACATGGTTCATGACCGCCCCCTGCGGGGTAGGGGCGCCTTCAGGCGCCCTCTTGAAAAGCCGGGTTTTACGGGAGGCTGAAGCCTCCCCTGCCCCCGGTTACATGGTTCATGACCGCCCCCTGCGGGGTAGGGGCGCCTTCAGGCGCCCTCTTGAAAAGCCGGGTTTTACGGGAGGCTGAAGCCTCCCCTGCCCCCGGTTTGAGCCATGTTTGTTATTCCCATTTTCCTGCAATGGTCTTATTGCAGCAGGGACATTTGCCGTCCTTTATCTTGTTCTCGATAATCTTGTACCCGATCCTCTTGATGAGCACCTTCCCGCTGTGCGGGCAGTAGGTGTTTTCCCCCTCATGGCCCATGACATTGCCCAGGTACACGAAATGCAGTCCCGACTCCAGGGCGATCTCCCTGGCCTTTTCCAGGGTTTTCACGGGCGTCTTGGGAAGATTCGTCATCTTGTACATGGGATGAAACCTCGTGAGGTGAAGGGGGACGTCGGGACCGAGCTCCTGCTTGATCCACCGGCTCATGGCTCGCATTTCTTCAGGGGAATCGTTGAGCGTGGGAATCGTGAGGTGGATCAGCTCGAGCCATCTGCCCTTCTTTTTATCCTTTTCATGGTTTTCAGCACGGGCTTGAGATGGCCGGAGCTGATGTCAGTGTAGAATTTTTCCTTGAAGGATTTGAAATCCACCCTGTAAGCATCGATGTAATCGAGGAGAGCTTCGAGCGGCTTTTTCTGTATGAACCCGTTGCTTATGACGCCGGTCTGCAGGCCATTTTCCTTGGCGAGCTTCGCGGTCTCGTACATGTACTCGTAGAAAACCGTAGGCTCGTTATAAGTAAAAGCGATGCTCTTGCTCCCCTTTTTCAAGGCCGTTTCCACGACATCCTTGGGCGATAAAAACATGGACGGGACTTCCTCGGGCTTGAACTGCGAGATTTCCCAGTTCTGGCAGAACGTGCAGGAAAAATTGCACCCGGCCGTGGCCATGCTGTAGGACATTGTGCCTGGGATGAAGTGGAAAAAGGGTTTTTTCTCGACAGGGTCGTTGTGGAGCGCCACGGGCCGGGAGTGGACGAGCGTGTAGTACTTGCCGCCGATGTTCTCCCGCACGCCGCACATGCCCCGCGACCCCTCGCCGACCTGGCACTCGTGCGGGCACAGCCGGCACTGGATCTCCTCGTTCTCGAGCGCCTTCCAGTACTTGGCAAGAACGGGCTTGTGCTCGCCCGCGCCGGCCGCCAGGCACGGCACGGCCAGGACGGCTGCCGCTGCCGCCGCGCCCGCTGCCGTGGATTGAAGAAACTCTCTTCTTTTCATGGTTGCTTGCTCAGTCTTTTCTCTCTAGAATAAATATTAATGCATTTTTAGTCAACACGCCAATCCCGGCTGCTGATGACTCCTCAACAGCACAAGTTGCCTTTTTCCTTGACACCGCCCTGCCCTGTCATCATATGATAAGTTCCATCTCATGACTGATCGATATTCAAGGCAGACAAAGCTCGCGGAGATCGGCGAAGAGGGGCAGAAGAAGCTGGCCGGCTCGCGGGCCGTAATCATCGGGTGCGGCGCGCTGGGGTGCATGATCTCCACCACGCTGGCGCGAGCCGGCGTGGGCAGGCTTCTGATCATCGACAAGGACATCGTGGAGATCCACAACCTTCAGCGCCAGGTCGCGTTCGACGAGGACGACGCGGCCGCCGGGCGGCCCAAGGCGGAGGCGGCGGAAAGGTATCTCAGGAAGGTTAACTCGTCCATCGATATTAAAGGCATCGTGGACGAAGTGAATGCCGGCAATATCGAAGACTACGTGCGCGACGCCGACATCATCATGGACGGGCTGGACAACTATGAAACGCGCTTCCTGGTCAATGACGCGGCCCTGAAGCTGGGCATCCCGTGGGTCTACGGCGGTGCGGTCATGACATCGGGCATGGTCATGACCATCATCCCGGGCGAGACCGCCTGCTTCCGCTGCCTCGCGGGCAGCGAGACCGGGGGGGCCCGGGCCATGACGGCCGACACGGTGGGCATCATCGCGCCGTCTCCGTCCGTCGTCGGGTCGCTGCAGTGCGCCGAGGCGCTGAAGGTCCTGATCGGGTCGCCCGACGTGAACCGCGACCTTGCCATCATCGACGTGTGGGCCGGCACAATCCACCGCGTCAAGATCGCACCGAGCAAGGCCTGCCCGGCCTGCCGGGGCACATACGAATTCCTGGGTAAGTAAACAATTCCTGTCTGAAATCCGATAATAGCCATTGATCGGTAGCCGCCGGCTTTAGCCTGCGCAGGGACGGCACCACGCGCTCGGTAGCCGCAGGCTTTAGCCTGCGCAGGGACGGCAACACGCGCTCGG
>JBDRLK010000500.1:0-2453 GCA_043813155.1 Pseudomonadota bacterium
GCGAGCGCCTCCTTCAGCCGTCTTTTCCCGGCGTTGTCCTTTCCCCGGCAGCAGAACTTGTACTTCCTGCCGCTGCCGCACGGGCAGGGCGCGTAGGGGTCGCGATTGTTCGATCCCGGCATGGTCTCCTCCCTCCTGGCCGCCGGCGCCTCTGCGCGCTCACGGCGGCGCCGGATGGGGATGAAAATGCAAGTTTTGTTCCACGCCGCCGCGGCTCGCGGCCGCGAGCCTTTCCGAGGGGGGAAGGGAGGCCTTCGCGGCCGGGGCGTCCGTCCGGCCGGGCTCCCGGTGCCAGGTTGTTTGGCGGGGAGCAAGGTTTTCCTGCAGGGGGCGGGGCGCGTCATCGCCTGCGGTTGAGATAGTCCTCCATGCTTGCGAGCGCCTCCTCGAGGGCCGGGAGCCCGGGCGCGAGCGACAGCTCTATCCCGAGGCGGCTGGTCACGGGCTGCAGCCAGGCCCCTATCTCCTCGCGCTTGACCCGGACCGCGGCCGGGACGATGTTTTTCCTTTCCAGGGCCCCGAGAAGCTTGTCGACGAACACTCGACCCGCGGTCTCGCGCTTCTCGAAATGCGCGCCATAGATGAAGCCGGTCCTGCTGTCCACCACGAGCAGGAAGAGGGGGAAGAACAGCCTGCCGTCCTCCTTGCCGACCACGGGCTGGGAGGACCGGTCCGCGTCGATCTCGAGGACGTCGTCGGTGCGGGCGGCCGCGGCAGCGAGCGCGGCGAGGCGCGCCTCGTCGATCTCCTCGGAGGGCATGAGGCCACCGTCGGCCTCGGGCAGCGGCTCGACCCAGCCGTCCTCCCAGGCGGTCTCGCCCGCTGAGCCGGCGGCGCCGGCGCCCGTGCGCGGGACCCTGGCAAAGAACAGGCCGTTCGCACCGGCCGGGGGGTCGAGGAGCCCGGGGTTTTTTCCGAACCGCGCCGACACGTCCAGGGCCTGGCGAAGGACGAGGGTCATGAAGGCCGCCTCGGGCTTCGTGAGGAACCATGGAAAGAGGCCCGGCGTGTGGCTTCGAAAGTGCGGCCAAGAGCCGGGGCCGCGGGCTCGCAGCTTCAGCTTCCTGATGACCGCGATGTCCTCCTTCTCGAGCTCGTCCGTCCTGCTGAACGTCAGGGAGAGGCCGCGCTGCCGGAAGATGAGCTCCCTGGCAAGCTCCTCCCCGGACAGTGTTTTTTCGCGGCCCTGCATCCAGCGCCAGCACTCGAGCCCATCGGTCCCCAGAAAGGCGATCAGGCCGAGCGTTTCCCGCATTTCGCCGATGACGCAGCAGTAGGCGATCTGCCCGTCCGCCGGGTTTTTCACGGCGAAAAGATCGGTGTCGCTCATCCAGTCCCAGGGAGCCGCCTTCCACAGGTCGGCCGCGGCGCGGTAGAGCTGCCTCCAGTCCGAGAGCGACGGCTGCGGCCCGCCGGCGCCCGGCTCGGCGACGGCGCCCTGGGCAGGGGCAGGAGGAGGGGGGTCGGCGGTTTTGTCTTTGCTTCTCTTCATGGGTATTGTGTATCAGAATCCACGCGGGAAGAGAAGATGGAAGGACAAGAAGTATCGGCCTGTGCCTCGACAAAACTCCACTCACGGCGAAAGATGCCGGCTGTGTATCGACCAAGCGCCATTCATGGGGAGGGCCGTGCGGTCAGGTTTTCGGGATGATTCCCTTTTCTTCGAGAAAGGCGATCACGATGGCGGCGCTTTCCTCCAGGGTTTCCGCGGCCGTGTCGACCGTGATCTCGGGGGTGGGGGGCGGCTCGTAGGGGGCGGAGACGCCGGTGAACTCCTTGATTTCACCGGCCCGTGCCTTCTTGTACATGCCTTTCGGGTCGCGCTGCTCGCAGACATCGACCGTGCACTTGACGAAGACCTCGATGAACTCGCCCGGCGGGTTCAGGCTTCGCGCCAGCGCCCGGTCCGAGACGTAGGGGGAGATGAACGCGGTCATGGAGATCATCCCCGCGTCGGCGAAGAGGCGCGCCACCTCGCCGATCCTGCGGATGTTTTCCTTTCGGTCCTCGAGGCTGAAGCCCAGGTTTTTATTGAGCCCGTGCCGGACGTTGTCGCCGTCGAGCACATAGGTCCTGCAGCCGCGGTCGTAAAGGATCTTTTCCACGGTCTGGGCCAGCGTGGATTTTCCCGCGCTCGGCAGGCCCGTGAACCACAGGACAACGGCCTTGTGGCGGTTGAGCTGCTCGCGAAGCGCTTTCGTGATCGTGTGATGATGCCATTTGATGTTCGTGGCTTTCTGTTCCGTCATGTCAGGCTCCAGGTAAAAAGTCAGGTCTGTTTTGGGCCGCGCCCGGGCGGGGCTGAAGCCCCGCGCTACGCCATGGCGGGGCTAAAGCCCCGCACTACGCCCGGGCGGGGCTAAAGCCCCGCACTACGCCCGGGCGGGGCTAAAGCCCCGCACTACGCCCGGGCGGGGCTAAAGCCCCGCACTACGCCCGGGCGGGGCTAAAGC
>JBDRLK010000501.1:0-7137 GCA_043813155.1 Pseudomonadota bacterium
GACAGGGAAAAGATCGCTGCAACGTGGCGCCGAAGCAGCCGGCCGCCGGCCGCTTCCCTTGCCCTCTACCTTCATATTCCCTTCTGCCGCCGGCGGTGCCTGTACTGCGGGTGCCACACGAGCACGGGGTGGGACGGATCGAGGCTGGAGACTTACCACCGCTGCCTGGTAAAGGAAATCGGCCTTGCATCGAGCCTGCTGGCGCCGGAGAGAAAGGTCGAGCAGATCGCGCTTGGCGGCGGAACGCCCAACGTGCTCGATGACGCCTTGATGACCGGCTTGATGGATGCGATCCGCGCTTCCTTCGACGTTGACAGGCAGTGCGAGATCAGCATCGAGCTCGATCCGCGCTCGCTCGAGGAGGAGCGCGTCGATTTCCTTGCAGCGGCCGGCTTCAACCGCTTCAGCCTGGGCGTGCAGGACTTCGATCCCCTGGTGCAGAAGAACGTGGGCCGGGTCCAGCCCGAGGAAAAGGTCAGGCGCCTCGTGGACCGCTTCAGAAAACAGGGGGCCCGGGCGATCAATTTCGACCTCATCTACGGGCTGCCGGGCCAGACGCTCGATTCCTTCGAAAAGACGATCGGCAGTGTCATCGACATCTCGCCGTCGAGGATCGCGGTGTTCGGGTATGCCCACGTGCCCTGGATGCATGCGCACCAGAAGGCCATGGAAGGCAAGGGATTCCCCTCGGCCGAGGAAAGGGCCGCGCTCGTCGAAATGACGGCGGAGAAGCTGACCGGCGCGGGCTACATCCACATCGGTCTCGATCATTTCGCCAGGGAAGACGACGAGCTTGCCGCTGCTGCGCGGGAGCGCAGGCTTCATCGCAACTTCATGGGCTACACCACGATCAAGGGGCTGCGACTGGCCGCCATGGGGGCTTCGGCCATCAGCGCGATCGATGACGCCTACGCGCAGGACGACAAGGACATCGACGGCTACATGAAAGAAATCCTGGATGCGGGCGTGATTCCCTGGAAGCGGGGCTTTCACCTGTCCCTGGATGACGCCATACGAAGAGACCTTGTCATGGAGCTCTTCTGCAACCTGCGCGTGGACCTGCAGGCGCTCGAGCGGCGATATGACATCAAGGCGGCGGACTATTTCAGCGCGGAGCTGGAAAAGCTGGCGGCCATGGAAAAGGACGGCCTCCTTCACGTGGACGGGGACGCCGCCGGCATCGAGCTGACGGAGGTGGGCAGGCATTTTGTTCGAAACGCGTGCATGGTCTTCGACAGGTATCTTGCCGCCGATGCAGGCAAGAGGGTGCATTCGAAAACGATTTGACGCAATGGACGACCGGGAGCAAAGCAAGAGCGCCGGCTGGGGCGTTCTTCTCATGTCCACGGGCTGCCCGTCGGGCCCGGAGCAGGTGCAGGGCTTTATCCGCGGGATCCTGAGCGACCGGGACGTCATGAACGTGCCGTTTGCTTCCCCGCTGGGAAGAATGATTGCCTTTTTCCGCCGGAAAAAGGTCATCAGGAGGTACGAATCCACGGGCGGTTTCTCGCGGCTGGCAGGCGCGGTCGACGCGATCGCCGCAAGGATGCGCGGCGCTCTCTCCATGGACGTGAAAGCAGGGTACAGGTACGTCTCACCGTCCTTCCATGACGCGGCAAGCAGCTTCAAGCAGGAGGGAATCGGCCGTATTGTCGCCATTGCGCTCAATCCCCAGTACTCGATCTCGACCAACGGCTCCTTTGTCTCCAGGGTCGTCAAGGACACGGCGATGCTGGGCATGAGCTGCGTCGTCTATTCATCCTTTTCATGGGACGAGGCGTACGTAAAGCTTGTGGCCGGCGCCGTTTCCGGCTATATTTCCTCAGGGACCGGCGGCGCGAAGAAGGATGAGGAAGGGAGGCACGTGCTGTTTGTAGCCCACAGCGTTCCCGTCCGCAACCTCGGGCTGGGCGACCCCTATGTCGCGCAGGTGGAGGCGCTGGCGGAAGCGGTCTCGAAACGGCTGGGCGCGGAGGGCCGCTCGTCGCTGGCGTATCAGAGCGCCGTGGGACCCATGAAATGGGTGGGGCCCGAGGCAAAGCACCACGTGGCCGAGCTCGCGGCGCAGGGCGTGCGATCGCTCGTCGTGGTGCCGCTCAGCTTTGTGGTCGAAAACCTGGAGACTCTTTACGACCTCGACATCGAGCTCAAGGAGCGCGTTTTTGAATGCGGCATCAGAAACTATATCAGGGTCCCCACGATCGGGGAGAGCGAGGCTTTTTCCGGCTACCTGTGCGGGCTCGTCAGTAAGATCGTGCAATGAAAATGGAAGTGCAATACGGCGGCGTGGCCGTGATCGGGGGAGGCATCGCGGGCCTGACCGCGGCCTGGCTGCTCGGCCGGCAGGGCCGCGGCGCCGTGGTCTTCGAGCAGGAGGACGAGGCCGGCGGCAACATCCGGAGCTCGAGACGCGACGGGTACACCGTGGAGCGCGGGCCCTACTGTTTCATGCGCTCGTCGCGTTCGGTCTGGCGCCTGCTTCGCGACGCGGACATCGAGGACAGGATCGTGGGCGCCACGGCCCTGGCAACGAAGCGATTCGTTTACAGGGACGGCAAGCTTCACGCCATGCCCCTCGACCCGGTCTCGTTCGCGCGCTCAAAGCTCTTTTCCTGGGAGACCAAGCTGCGCCTGCTTGCCGAGCCTTTTAAAAAGGGCGGGGCCGAGGAAAACGAGACGGCCTGGGACTTTTTCGAGCGAAGGTTCGGCGAGGAGTTCGTGACCTATGCCATCTCCTCGTTCGTCAGCGGCGTGTACGCCGGAGACGTGAAGCAGCTGGGAGCCAAGGCCGCGTTTCCGAAATTCTGGGCCTTTGAAAAAGAGTACGGCAGCATGATCCGCGGGGCCATGAATTTCATGCTGAAAAGGAGGGAAGAGGAGCATCGGGCCGGGATCCACCCCAGAAAAGGCCTCTGGTCGTTTCAGGACGGTCTCGGGTTCATCACGGCGTGGCTCGCCGGGCGGCTCGGTGACAGCGTCAGGCCATCGTCCAGGGTGCGGTCGCTGAAAAAGCTCTCGGGCGGCATTGCCGTGCAGGGTGACGGCGGGGAGGAGGCGTTCAAAAAGGTCATCCTTGCCGTGCCGCCCTCCGCTGCAGCCGAAATCCTGGCGCAGGATTTTCCCGAGGCCGCGGCCATTTTCAGCTCGATCCCCATGTCCCCTGTCGTGGTCGTTCAGTGGTTGCCCGGCGGCTGCGGCGACCCCTTTCCCGAGGGTTTCGGGTTCCTGATCCCTCCCAGGTACAGGATGCGCAGCCTGGGCACCATTTTCTACTCGCACATCTTTCCGCACATGAGCCCGGAGAAAAAACCGAGGCTCTACGGCACGTTCATGGGCGGGGCCCACAACCCAAACGTGGTCAAGCTCGACGACGACGAGCTGGCCTCGAGCCTGCGGGACGAGCACGGCAGGCTCCTCGGCAAGGAGGTCCCGCCGCCGGAGGTGATCAACATCGTGCGGCACCCGAAGGCGATCGCCCAGCTCTTGCCCGGCCACCCGGAGAAAATAAAAATGGCAAAAGAGATTCTCGCCAGACACAACATCTTTCCGGCCGGCGGCTTTCTCGGCGGCGTGGGCATGGACCACGCGGTGGAGAGCGCCTACAGCGCGGTCGACGAAATAACAGGAGGAAACAGGTCATGATAAAAGCTTCTTGGGCAGCATGCACGAGCGCTTTGCTCCTCATCCTCTCCTGCGCCGCGGGGTGCGGGACGGAGCAGTCCACCAACCCCGACGACGGGGCGGCCGACGACGTTCCCGTTGATTTCCCGCTCGATGATTTTTCGTCGGATCCCGACGCGATCGAATGGGCCGATGGGGACAGCGTCGAGACCGTCGAAATGCACGAGGCCGTCGACGAAACCCTTGACGAGGCCGGTGAAGAGGAGCCGCCCCGGCCCCCTACCGCCCTGGAAATCTGCGGCGAAGACAACCCCGGCAGGATCAAGGCCTGCCGCAACGGCAGCGAGATCTGCGATGACGAGGGTTTTTCCGTGCCCGGGGGCGAGCTGGTGATCGCCTGTCATGCCAATCCCTCGGGTGACAGGGGCGACGGCATCGGTTACATTGCCGTCAACTCCGGGCCGAACTGCACGCAGGAAGAGGGGTGCTGCCCTCCGGACGAAGGCGCGGGCTGCGCAGTCGACCTCAGGGAGTTCAACGACGGAAGCATCGCCAGGTGCCGCGGCTGGGAGCAGTGCGGGTGCGCGGAGGGGGGCCGGGTCTGCCCCTGCGAAATGCCATGGGATCACCTGGAATACGCGAGCGACGCGGGCGGCGACATCATTGTCGAGTGCACGGAGGAAGGCACGGTCCGCGAAATAGACCTGTCGGACCACGTGGGTGACGGCATGTACGTCGGTGTTTACACCCAGCCGGACACGACGACCGGCAGGATGTCCACGGTGTGCGTGGCCTTCAAGACCTGGTAGCAGAAGGGGCGAGAGTGAATAACCGGGAGGCTGAAGCCTCCCCTGCCCGCTTTCATCGGAAAAGGACATCGAGGTAATGTTACATGGCCCGCGGTAGGACAGACGTCATTCCCCTTGTCGTGGTCGGCTGCGATTTCAGGGTCGCCTCCACGCTGTGGCGCGAGCGCATGCTGCTTTCAAAACAGCGGCACCTGGACCTGTACAAGACGTTGCGCCGTCTCGACAACCAGGCCGGCATCGTCCCGCTCGCCACGTGCAACCGCAGCGAATGGATCGTGTCCGCCTTTGAGCCGGAGTGGATCGGCAACATCCTGTTCTCCCACATCTTTCACCTGTGGGAGGACCTGATCGAGCAGCACGGGCACACGCCCAGGCCCTACGTGTACACGGGCCGGGAAGCGGCGCGCTACGTGCTGCGCGTGGTTGCCGGCCTCCAGTCCTTTGTCATGGGCGAGCAGCAGGTCGCCCGCCAGTTTCACATGGCCGTGCGCAGCGCCAGGGAGGCGAGGACGGCCTCCAAGATCCTGAACGGGCTGGACAAGTTCGCCGGCTCCCTGACGAAAAAGCTGCACGAAAAAAACCTGCGCAGGGGCAGCAGCATCGGGATACATTCGCTGGCCGCGCGCTATATCGACGACCATTTCAAGCCTGGAAAAACCGCCGCCAGGCCGGGCCTGGCCGTCGTGGGCATGGGGGAGATCGGCAGGAAAGCCGCCGGCCTGCTGGAGCAGTCGGGAAAATGGAAGGTGATCCGGGTCAACAGGACGGTCAGGTCCCCTGGCTGGCTTGGGCTGGACAGCCTTGCGGGCATGATGCCCGATCTTCACGGCATGGTTTTCTGCACGGGATCGGAGAAGCCGGTCATCAGGCTCTCGGAGCTCGCCCGCCTCAAAAACAGGCGAAGGCGCCTGTGGGTCGTTGACCTGGGAGTCCCGGCCCAGGTCGCCATGGACAGGAAGCCGCCGGAAGGCGTCCGGGTCGTTGACCTTGACATGCTGGTCGAGCAGCCGTCGGGCGCGGCGGCCGCAGGGTGGGTCAGGCAGGTGGAGGAGGAAGTCGAGCACGCGCTGAACGATTTCGAAATATTCTGCCGCGAGCGGTTCATGGTCAACTTCCTGAAATCCTCCCAGGCGCTTCACGAGCGCACCATCCGCAGCGTGATTCCCGCGTTCGTCAACGCCGGCTTCCCCGACCTGTCCCCTTCGGACCGCAAGAAGATGATCGCGAAAATCAGGAAAATGCTCATGGATTACTCGAGCAGCCTGCTCGAGTACTTTCACTCGTCGATCACGTAAGACCGAGCCGCCTCCCCTTGCGCCGGCCCGCGCTCCGCCCCAATGTGATCCGGTTTTATACGACGATCCGGCCTGAGACAATCATGACGACTATCCCCATGACCGCCGTTCCAGGAAAGCGGCGGCACCAGGTGAGCTGCACCTTGAGCAGCAGCAAAAACCAACACGGCCGCCGGTAACCCATGTCTTGCCGTTCTCCTCGATTGACTTTTGCTCCCGATCTTGGTCTATTTTTTTTATGGAGACAGTGGGGAGGTTCCCGGGAGGGAACACGGGATCGAATTGAAAGCAGAAAGGCCCTTTGGATCGTCTATCCCATCCCTTTCATCATGACCGCTCTCCCCGAGGCTGTCAAGGGACGATGACGACCGCGAAGCGCCCTTGACAGGCGCGAAGGGACAGGTCATGCTTTGGGCGATGGGATTAAAACCTGGATGGAAGCTTTTATCGGCCTTGCGCAACAAGACCGCCGGGATGGCTCTTGCCTCTGCGCCGATTCTCGCGATGGCTCTCTCGGCTGCCGTGCTGAGCGCAGCCTGCGGCTCGCGCGACGATCAGGGAGACGCCGGCACCGACACGCAGGACGATGATCTCGCCGTGACGGATTCCGGCGACGCAGGCACCGATGCGACCGACACCGACATCGCGGATGCCGACGCAGACGCGGACCCGGACGAGGACGAGGACACGGACCCGGACGAGGAGACGGCGCCCTGCCCGCCCGACATGTTGCTTGTCGGAGAGGTTTGCATGGACCTCTACGAGGCTCCGAACGCCGAAGGGGCGCTCCCGCTCGTGATGTACACCTTTGTCGAGGCCGAGGCATGGTGCTCCGGCCGCGCAAAACGCCTCTGCACCGACCTCGAGTGGCTCGCCGCCTGCGAAGGCCCCGACGGGCTGTCCTACCCCTACGGCGAGGCGCCGGTGCCTGGCCGGTGCAACGACGAGGAGACATGGCTTGTGTACAGCCAGCCTCTGCTCGACGCATGGCCGGCCGGCGTCTCCGGACCGGACGTCGGGTCCCTCGACGAGCTGCTCGACGCAGCCCGCGCGGTGTCGACGGCCGCCGGCGAGTCGGCCGACCACGTGGAGTCCCTCTACCAGGGCGAGGGTTCCGGCGCCAACGCCGGGTGCGTCGGCCCGGCCGGCGTCTACGACCTGGTCGGGAACATGGAGGAATGGACCCGGCGCGCGGACGGGGGCGAGCCCTCGTTCCACGGCAACCTCAAGGGCCGCTACTGGGCGGAGTCCCGCACCTGCCAGCAAAGCGTCACCGTCCACGGCGACGGCTTCAGGTTCTACGAGATCGGCTTCCGCTGCTGCGCCGATGCGATATGAGACAGGGATTGCGCCCATCGCCGCTGGGGGCCCGGCGCCCGGGCCCCGCGCGCCGGGCCCGGGGGCGGCCCCGC
>JBDRLK010000502.1:0-2251 GCA_043813155.1 Pseudomonadota bacterium
GGCGGCCCGTAAAGGGCCGCGCTACATTTTATTTATCTCCGAGAAACGCAGCTGCTGCGCAACGAGGTCCTCGTCGTTAAAGATGGCCACGTCGACGACCCGGCCCTTGTCGTCCTTCACGAGCTCCAGGCGGGGATAGACCACGACCCTCTGCGTGGGCAGGTCCAGCTTTTCCTTGCGCCCGGTCATCTCTTTTCTCAACGCCTTGTCCAGCACGAGCGCGTCGAAAAGCTTGTCCTGGGCGGCAGTGTCGGCCGTGGCCTTGGCGACCTGGAGCTTTTCGAGAAGCTCGCCGATGCCCTGCCTGACCTTTTCCGCGTCCTCGACCTTGATGAAATGCCTGCCGTCCTCCTCCACGAGCGTCAGGCCGAAATCCTTTGTTTCATCGCATGCATCGGCCATGCAGCCGCCCGTCATCAGGTACTGGTAGACGAGGTGGCGGCCCCTGTCGTGGGCTTCCGTGACGATGTCATCCGTAAAGGAGCCCATGCGCTGAAGATGCTGCGTGAAGTAGAGCGCGTAGGCCCCGCCCGCCATGTCCTTTGCCGCTTCGGCGGGATAAATGCCGTATTCCGGGAGCCTGGGGTCGCCGATGTGGTAGAGCGCCACGAGGTCCGCCCTGCATTCCTCCAGGCTGCTGAAATTCCTTCCCATCAGGTTTCTCGGGTCGTCCTTCAGCTTGTCGTCGGATTTGCCCGACCCGTGCCCTATGATCTCGTGCAGGTAGGTGAGCGTTTTCTTGATCGTGTCTGCGTGCTCCCTTGTAAGCGGCCTGTACTCCTCCAGGTAGTATTCCTCGATACTCTTGTCCCTGTCGGTTTTGGAGTAAGAGTTGATGATGTTCAGCAGGATGACGTTCCTGGCGCCGTAATTTTTTCTTATGTCGTCGTAATTCGGCAGGTTGTAGCCGCCCCAGGGCACGGGGCCCATGTCGCCCGTGCCCACGAGGACCTCGACGATGACGGCCGTGGCCTTTTTTACCGTATCCCTCTTGTACTTGTCGGGCCAGGGCATTTTTCCCTCGAAGTAGAGGCCGTCCTCGAGGATCCTGTCCACGATCCTGGAGTCGGCCTTGACCGCGCTGACGCCTTCGAAATTTCCGATCACGCCGCGGGGGTCCTTGAGCTGCTCAACGAACCCGCTGAGGTACTCCACCTCGTCGTTGAGGCCGATCCAGGTGACGCAGTGCTCCCTGTAAATCTCTTCGTCGCCGGTTTCAAAATAGCGCACGAGCTGCTCGAGCGACTTGCGCATCGGTCCTTCCCGGGCCAGGGGCTCGGCTTTTTTCAGGTACTTCAGGATCCTGCCGATGTGGTCCCCGTAAGCGCAGTCCTTGCAGAAGAGCTGCGGCACGACCTTGCCGTCCTGCAGGGCGAATCTCACGTTGACCCGCTTTTTCCATTCGTCGGCCACGCCGTCCAGGTCGGTCTGCTTTATCCCGGGGTCGTAGAAGTTTACGAAGCTTTCGGCTATGACGTCGCTGCCGGGGTCCGTGACGGTCATGCGGTTTTCGAGCTTCTCGTCGAAAATATGGGGAAGAAGGGGCGCAAGCTTTTCCTCGAGGGTTTTTCCGGGAAGGAAGTCGAGCGCGGCGCCCTGCCCCATGGCAAGGCCGGCGATTTTCATAAGCTGGTCCTGTGTCAGGGTGTTCGGCGTGAACTTGATCGATGAGCGGTGATCGTACTGGCCGTGGTTGATCCAGATGGTCTTGAGGTAGTCCAGCAGGCTCTCCCTGATCCTGATCATCTCCGGGTCCTTCGCCGTGGCGCTGCCCAGGTAGACATCCTCGAGCAAGGCCTTGACGGGAAGGGCAAAGCGATGATTCTGAAGGTACATGATGTCATTGCCGGCAATGGCGGCCATGGCGAGCCAGTAGGCGAGCTGCTTCTTCTCGAGCGACAGGTTCTCGAAGGAGGGCACATCGATCCCCACGACGAGGTAGTCGACCTTGCCCTTGCCGAGCCGCTCGATTTCACCGACGTATTCGCGCGGGGGCCCGGCTTTCCTTTCCTGGTCGGCCGCAACATCCTTCCCGGCCTTGCCCTCGTCTCTCATCTTCCTCTTGCACCCCGATACGGCAATGGCGGCTGCGAGAAAAAAGGTTATGATGATTCCCGGTCTGATCATGCTTTCCTCCCTGATTCAGATGTTATGTATACCAGAGCCGTTAACAGGGCAAGAGAACGAATTCAAAATCCGGGGTAGGGGAGGCTTCAGCCTCCCGTAAGCTCCCACTCGGCGGGTAGGGGAG
>JBDRLK010000503.1:0-2572 GCA_043813155.1 Pseudomonadota bacterium
GCCTGTGGAGGCATGGAGGCCAGGGTCTGTTTCATCTTTCGAATATCCTTGTTCTTTTCAATGATATCCGTGTAGATGTTGTCCTTCTTGAACATCGCCTTGAGCCCGAGCTCCTTTTTCCCCTCGATGTATTTCAGAAGACCCGAAAACCTGTCATGCTCCTTTTCCAATATTCTTTTTATCTTCTCCTCGCCTTCGGCTATGGTTCCGAATCTTGCCGGCAGAACGGCATGTTTCCTCATCACTTCTTCGATGACGAGCTCGTGAGGAATAAGATTGTCCCTGGAAACTTCATACCTGCGTATCGGGGAATCGCTCAACACCGCCGCGATACCATGATGGCAGACGGTGTAGACCTCATCGCCCCTTTCGCCGATCCCTTTGGAGCCGAACGACAGGCGCATGCTTGCCCGCATGATGCAGTATATATACTTGCCTTCTTTCACACGAGACCTATATATTCCAGGGAAAACCCCACTTCACTTCTAATATTGTTCCTTGATGCATTTTTCAGCCTTGCAACGCAACCCAGAATTTCCGCTTCCGTTCCCGATACCATGTCTACGTCTCCCACTCCTCGGGGTATATGACGATGTTGACGAAGTTGAACGGCGGCAGCGGCCCGGCGTACATGAACTTTATCCTGTCGGCGCAGCGCTCGCCCAGGTCATCCATGATATTGTCGAATTCTTTCTCCCTTCCCCTGTCGACCAGGAAGGAGGCGTTCATGAACATCCTGTCGTCGGCCGTCGTGTTCATCTTGTAATCAACGGCCGCCGGTCTCAGGGCGTCCGCGATTTTTTCCGCCTCCTCTTTCTTTTTGCCGGCCAGGACCCGCTCGACCATTTTCCCGATCTTCACCTTATCTTGCATGTTTTCTCCCCCCCCGGCTTTCTGAATCTTCTCCTTGAATTTCCTGATGTCCCTGCGCTCGTCCGTGATTTCCTTGAAAACTCCATTCATGTCCGTCCAAACCCCTTTCACGCCGAGCTCGACCTTGTTGTCCATGTCCCTGAGAAGGTTCTGAAATTCCCTGCGCCTCCGGCCCAGCAGGTTTCTTATCTCGTCGGCGCTGGCCGCGATCGTCCCGAACCTCACCGGGAGCACGCTGTCGAACTCCTTCATCACTTCCTCGATGACTTTCTCGTGGGCCAGCATGTTTTCCCTGTTGACCGCGATCCTGGCCATGGGATGGCTGCTCACCACCATGCTCAGGTCATCGTAGCCGATGGTCAGCACCTCATCCCCCCTGCCGCCCGCGCCGATGGGGCCGAAGTTGCGGTCCTGCCGCGTCCCTATGATGCAGTAAATGTATTTCCCTTCCCTTATGGTTTCCATTTCTCTTGCATCTCCTAATAAGGTCTCCGCAGGGTCAGAATAAATTCTGACCCCAACTACCTGCCACCTCCACCTCTCGATTTATCCTGGCCCTCCAGCAGGCTTATCGCCTCCTCGAAGTGTTTATGCCGGATCAACGGATCCTTCTTTCCCCCCGGGCTTTCCAAGCATTCCCTGATTGCGAACATGGAGGCCTTCCGGCAGATAAACTCGATGTCCGCGCCCACCCTGTCCTCGGTCTTCCCGGCCAGCGCCTTCATGTCCACGTCCCTTGCCAGCGGCTTGTTCTTCGTGTGGATTTGAAATATCTTCTCCCTGGTCTCCATGTCCGGATCCGGAAGCTCGAGCAGGAGATCGAATCGGCCGCTCCTCAGGAGCGCCGGGTCGATCATATCCAGCCTGTTGGTGGCCGCGAGCACGACCACGCCTTTTAGCTCCTCGATCCCGTCCATCTCGGTCAGGAACTGGCCTATGACCCTCTCGGTTACGCCGGAGTCCCCGGAGCCCGAGCCTCTTATCGGCACGATGCTGTCCAGCTCGTCAAGGAACAGGATCGTGGGCGCGGCCTGCTTCGCTTTTTTGAAAATTTCCCTCACCCCCCGCTCCGATTCGCCGACGTAGCGGCTGAGAAGCTGCGGGCCCTTTATGGAAATGAAATTGACCCCGCTCTCGTTGGCGACCGCCTTGGCAATGAGCGTCTTCCCGGTCCCGGGAGGCCCGTAGAGCAATATTCCTTTCGAGGGGTTGGTTCCGGCCTTCCTGAAAACCTCGGCGTATTTGAGCGGCCACTCCACGGCTTCCATGAGCTCCTGCTTGATATTTCCAAGCCCCCCCACGTCCTCCCACCCCACGTCCGGAACCTCCACGAAGACTTCCCTTATGGCGGACGGCTCCACTTCCTTCATGGCCTCCAGGAAGTTGTCCATGGTCACCTGGAGCTCCTGGATCGTTTCGTAGGGGATGTCGGCGAGCTGGAAATCTATATCGGGCAGTATCCTGCGCAGGGCCGTCATGGCCGCTTCCCTGGCCAGGGCCTCGAGATCCGCCCCGACGAACCCATGGGTGATCTCGGCCAGCTTCTCGAGGCTGATATCGTCGGCCAGGGGCATGCCCCGGGTATGGATCTGTATGATCACCAATCTTCCGTTTTTGTCGGGTATGGGAACGGATATTTCCCTGTCGAACCGCCCGGGCCTCCTCAGGGCCGGGTCTATGGTGTTGGGGGTGTTCGTCG
>JBDRLK010000504.1:0-11162 GCA_043813155.1 Pseudomonadota bacterium
CCCTTCAGCCCCGCTACTCCACTACTCACATCTATTTCGGGCCTTCATCCCCCCTAGTCTACGACATAGCTGTCCTGCTGTCAATGAGCCCAGCAACATTCTGCCCTGAAAGGCCGCACTACACACGTTGTACGGGACCGACGAGCAACTGATCTGCAGCATGCCTGTCGCGGGGAGATTTTCCCCGCGCAGGTCACGCAGCCGGGTCGCATGAGCGGCCGGGAAGCAGGCCGGCCCGCCATTTCCCTGAAAATAACCCGTATGTTCAGGCCGCGCGTGTGGCATCAGAATTGCTGTAAATGATCACTTAGCCATGGGCTGGTTTCGAACATTCTTCGGCAGCAGGCCGCCCGATCCGGGCGTGGGATCGATCCGGGACAAGTACGCTATCTTCATGTCCCTTCTCGAGAAGAACAACCGGGTGCTGGAGGCCATGAGCGACCTGGAGGAAAAATCCCAGGGCGAGTACCTGTTCGACATCAATTACGTCAAGGCGGGCGTTGCCGGGCTCGAGTCGGGCGTCTCGGGCATGATCGAGGACATCATCCTTCTCGGGGGCGAAAAAAAGTACGGCATCCTGAGAGACAAGTTCCGGCGGATCAATGCTTCGATCGAAAGCATGGTCCTGGGAAGCCGGCCGATCGAGAAGGATGACTTCATTATCCCCTTTGGCTCGATAGGCAGGGATCGGTCTTTGAGCGTGGGAGGCAAGAGCGTGCAGCTCGGCGAGCTCAAGAGGCTGGGCCTGCCCGTTCCCGACGGGTTCGCTATCAGCGCCTGGGCCTACAGGCGCTTCATGGACGCCAACAGCCTGCAGGAACGGGTCGGCGGCCTTTTCGATTCACTGGATATCGGGAGCCACGACGACCTCGTTCGCATAAGCGATACGCTGCGGGGCATGATCAGGTCCGGGCAGGTCCCGGACGACCTGGCCTGCGCGATCACGGAAGCCTGCGCCGGGCTTGCGGCGGGCCGGCCCGGGGCGACATTCGCCATGCGCTCGAGCGCCATCGGGGAGGACTCGAGGCTGAGCTTCGCCGGGCAATACGAGACGGTTCTCAACGTGACCGGCAGCAGCATCCTGGAGGCGTACCGCAGCGTTCTGGCAAGCAAGTTCAGCCCCCGGGCTATTTATTATTACATGAGCCACGGGCTCAGCGAGTCGGACCTGGCCATGGGCGCGGCCTGCATGATCATGGTCGATGCCGCGGCAAGCGGCGTCGTGTACACGCGCGACCCGGTGCGGCCGGACAGCGGGGCCATGATCATCAATTCCATATTCGGCCTTGGAAAATACGTCGTGGACGGAAGGCTCACACCCGACGTTTTTCTCGTTTCCAGGGACGACGGCTCGATCCTTGAGTCGAGGATCGCCGTGAAAAAAGTGCGCCTTGTCATGAGGCCCGGCGAAGGCGTAGCTGAGGAGCCGGTCCCGCCGGCCGAGCAGGGGCGCAGCTCCCTGACCGGGGAGCAGGTCGCCGCGCTTGCCGGGTTTGCCTCCGCCGTCGAGCAGCACTACGGCGCGCCGCAGGACATCGAGTGGGCGATCGACAGGCAGGGAACGGTTTTCCTGCTTCAGGCACGCGGCCTGAGGGTCCTTTCCGCCCCCAGGGGCGAGGTGCCGGACCTGTCGGGGCTCGAGGTGCTTGCATCCGGAGGGACCACGGTTTGTCCCGGGGCGGGACACGGCCGGGTCTTCCCCGTGCGGACGGCCGCGGACATGCACGCGCTGCAGGAAGGGGACGTGCTCGTGGTCCCGCTCCCCTATCCAGGGCTCGTCACGGTCATGAAGAGGGCCGCCGCCATCGTGACCGAGGTGGGCGGCGCGGCCAGCCACATGGCAACGATCGCCCGCGAGCAGCGCATCCCCACGCTGGCCGGGGTCGGCGGGGCAATGAAGCTGGCGGAGGGCGGCGTGGTCACCGTGGACGCCACGGCCGGGAACATTTACGCCGGCGCCTACCCCGGCCTCGTCGAGGCGCGCCGGCCTGAGTTCGATCTTTTCGAAGACACGGACATATTCGAGCTGCTGAAGGACATCCTGACCAGGGTCACGCCGCTGAACCTGATCCAGCCCTCCGATCCCGGCTTCGCACCGGAAAACTGCCGGACGCTGCACGACATAACGCGTTTTGTTCACCAGAAGGCCATGGACGAGATGTTCAGGAGGGCATCGGGCGTAAGCAGGAAGGACAGGATCGGCTTCAGGCTCAAGAGCGACGTTCCCTTTGCCATGAACGTCATCTGCCTGGACGGCCGGGCGCCCGCCGGGGACGACGACAGGTGGATATCCGAGGACGAGATCGCCTCGCTTCCCATGAAGGCTTTCTGGAAGGGGCTGAGCGCTGAAGCGGCCGAGCACAGGGAGAGGCCGGTGGACATGAAGGGCTTCATGTCGCTCGTGGCCAGCAGCGCGGCCATGTCGGGAAGGATCGAGCACGCTGAAAGCAGCTACGCGATCCTGGGCGGGGAGTACATGATCCTGGGACTCAACATGGGCTATCACTTCGCCTCCATCGAGGCCATGTGCTCCGACTCCCCCAGCAAGAACTTCATCAGGATGCAGTACAAGGAGGGCGGCGCGTCCTTTGACAGGCGCCTGCGCCGCGTCCGGCTCATCAGCGAGATATGCTCCGCCATGGGGTTTGAAAACCAGGGCAGGGCCGATTTTCTCTTCAGCAGGCTGGCCTACCAGGACAGGCGGGCGATCCTTGACAAGCTCTATCTTCTGGGCCGACTCTCCGTCATGACCAGGCAGCTGGACATGTCCCTTTCAAGCGACGCCGTTGCCAGGGGCTTCACCGACGACTTCCTGAAGAAGCTGGGGTTGACGCGGGAACTGGAGACCGAAATTGATGTCGACATCTGACAGGTTGAGGAAAGCGGCCGCAAGGGCTTTCGGCCCCCGCAGCGCGATGATCGCCGTCTTCATCCTTTTGTTCGCCGTGATCATGGCCGCCCTTTACCTCGTGCAGAAGAACAACAAGGTCATGCACGGCCAGATCACCGACGATTTCAACGGCCAGCAGATCATCCTTGCCCGCCAGGCGGCGTCGCAGATCGACGCGATGCTGCATGATTTCGGGGTCGAGCTCATGACGCTCAAGAGCATGCGCGGCGGCGGGGAGGACGCCGCGGCCCTGGGCCAGATGAAGGCCATGCTCGAGCGCGCCGGCCAGACAGGCCTCATCCAGGCCGGCTTCGTGACCGCCCAGGGCCGTCTTGTCGAGGCTCACGGGGACAGGGCCGGGTGGGCCGGCTCGGCCGAAGAGATCGGCCGGGAGTGCGGGCTGGATGAATCCGGCCGGCTGGCCCTGGGGCCCCTGCGGATCGTGAAGGCCGGTGAGAAACGTTGGGACGTCAGGGGCGCGCTGTGCACCGGGACCGGCCGCGCCGGCGGGGGGACGGAGACGCTTTTCACGCTGATCGACGTTTCCGTCATGGTGGCCGCCGTGACGGGCGGCATCCGATCGGGGACGACCGGCTACGCCTGGGTCATCGACGAAGCCGGAACGTTCCTCTACCACCCCGAGCGGGCGTTCGTGGGGAAAAACGCGTTCACGGCGCGCAAGGAGCGCAAGCCGTTCGTCAGCTTCAGCCAGATCGACAGGATCATGAAGGAAAACATGCTCACGGGAGAGGAGGGCACGGGGACCTACACGAGCGGGTGGCACCGGGGCAGGGAGGGAGAGATCAGGAAGCTGATCGCCTTTACGCCGATCCGCAGCGCGACCTTCGGGCCGGGCCGCGAATGGTCGGTGGCCGTCGCGGCCCCGGTCGACGAGGTTGCCGGCATAGCCCGCAGGGTATCGGTCCGCAACTTCATCGTGGAAGCGGCGCTGGTCGGCGTGCTGTTCCTTTTCGGGATCGTTGCCGCCATGTTCCAGAACAGGATGTCCAGGGTGCTCGCCGCCAGGGTGAAGAAGACCGAAAAGGACCTGCACGAGACGGAGAGAATCTATCGGCTCATCGTGGAGCAGGCGGCGGACCTGATCTACATCCTGGATCTCGACATGAAGGTGGTGCTCCTCAACCGCCTCGCGGCCCGCACGTTCTCCTGGCTGGTCATCGGCGCCGAGGCCGGCGGCCGGGACGCCGGTCTCGATGACGGCGCCGACGTGACGGGCCTTTTTACCGGCCGCAGGCTCGACGAGCTCTTCTCCCCGTCCGACGCGGTCTTCATGAGAAACAGGATCAACCGCGTGCTCGAGAGCGGGTCCGGCATTTCCTACGAGCACACGATCCCGACGGGCGGGGGCAAGTCGCGTTTCAATACCAAGCTCATTCCCATCCGCGACGACCTGGGCAGGATCCGCTACGTCCTGGGCATGAGCCGGGACGTGACGAAAAAGATGGAAGTGGACCAGAGAATCTACAACGCTGAGAAGCTGGCGTCGATCGGCACCCTGGCGGCCGGCGTTGCCCACGAGATCAACAACCCTCTCGGCGTCATCCTCGGCTTTACCGACCTTCTCAAGGAGCGTTTTGAAAGCGGGTCCAGGGAGAGAGAGGACCTGGACATCATCGAGTACAGCGCCGAGCACGCCCGCAAGGTCGTCGAGAACCTCCTGAGCTTCGCCAGGGTGACCGAGGGGATGGAGGACAGTGTCGACGTCAACCAGAGCCTCGAGATGGTCGTCACCATCGTGCGCAACACGCTCATGACCGGAAAAATCGAGATCGTGACGGACGTGGAAGAGGACCTGCCCAGGGTTTCCGGCGACGCCCGCGAGTTCCAGCAGGTCCTGTTCAATCTCATCAACAACGCGGTTTCGGCCATGAAGCGAAAGGGCGGGACGCTGACGCTGTCGGCCAGGGCCCATGCCCGGTGGGTCCACCTGAGCGTCGCCGATACGGGGGAGGGCATCCCGGAGGACGTCAAGCCGAGAATTTTCGATCCCTTTTTCACGACGAAAAAGGTCGGCGAGGGGACAGGCCTGGGCCTGTCGCTCTGTTACGGGATCGTGAAGAAGTACGGCGGCAAAATCACCTTCACGAGCGTGGCGGCCGGCGAAGCCGGAGACGGCCGCACCGGGACCGTGTTCACCGTGTCCATGCCCGAGGTCGAGACCGGAGAGCCCCTGCCGGGCGGCAACGGAAAGGAGCATCGCGATGAAGCAGAGCATACTGGCCGTGGATGACGAGCTCCACATGCTGAAGCTGCTGGAGAGGATCATCACGGAGAAAACAGGGTACCACATTGAAACAACCAACAACGCCCTGGAGGTCGAAAAAATCCTCCACGAAAAACACTTCGACCTGATCATTACCGACCTGAAGATGCCGGTCATGGACGGGCTGGACATCCTGCGGCTGGTCAGGGAGGCGGGGCGAAGCGAGGAGGTGATCATCATAACGGCATTCGGGTCTCTCGAATCGGCCTCCGAGGCGCTCTCGGCCGGCGTGTTCGACTACATCACCAAGCCCTTCAGGAAGGAGCAGATCATCACCACCGTGGACAGGGCCATGCGGTGGCAGAAGGCCAGGAAGGAGCTGGAGGCCCTGTCCGGGGTCTTCGCCAGGGAGCCGTACAAGGACGCGCTGAGCGCGTTTCTCATCGAGTACGTGCTGCGCCTGGCCGACAGGTGCGCGGGGGACGGGAAGCTCATGGCCCGGCGCTCCGGGCTGTCGCCCGACGTGATAGGCCGGGCCCTGGCGGACAACGGGAAAAGGGTTTCTTGAGGATTATAGGCAGGCGGCTGTCAGGCAGCCTACTCCAATTTCGAAAGCTTTTCCTTGAGCCGGTCGATGCGCAGGCGCGGCCTGCGCTGGACCATGAAATTGATCCCGCCGACGCCGAAGAAGATGACGCCGCCCAGCGCAATGGGGTAGCGCACCGGGAGCAGCGCTCCCGCGGCGTAAGCGTAAATCCCGACGGCCAGGGCCGCTGCGCCCATGATCGTGCAAAGGCCGAGAACGAAAAGGAGCATGCCGTGATATTTCTTCCTGTCTTTCGCTGCAAGGAACCCCAGGATGCCGGCAAGGATGCCGAAAAGCGCGCCCAGGCAGCCGACAACGGCTCCTGCGACGGCGCCCGCCGGGATCGCGCCGATCCCCGGGATTGCGGTCACCTCCCCTCCCCTCTGCAGGACCGCGTCGTCGAACCACGCCGCACCCGTGCCGCTCAGCATTAGAAGCACCCTCATTTTCTCGGTCTCAGGCGGGACCACGAAGCCCACGGAAAGCGGGGTCCAGCCCGTCGTGCCTCCGAGCATCCTCACGTGCTGGGTCGTGCCGAAGCCTATGATCGTTTCGCCCTGCCAGCACTGCACGGCCGCTGCCGCAAAGCCCTCCACGTCCTCTGTCCTGATGCGCACCCGGAGCGTGGCTGTTTCGCCGGCTGGAATGTTCGCGGTGATGTCCTGGGCCCAGTTGGGAGGGCCGTACTTCTTCACGATGTCGATGTCCGTGACCTGCGTCTTCAGGCTGGCGTTTCCGCTGCGCTCAGCCTCGCGGTCCACATCGAAGCGCACGCCCGGAAACAGGCCCACCCGGTACCAGGGCGCCGCGTCGGCGCCCTTCGAGCTTTCCATGTCCGCGTTTGCCAGGAAGTTTTCAGCCGGCTCCGGCTCATGGGGCGCCGGGCCCATGAGCGCGGCGGCGGCGAAGAAGAAGAAGACTTTGATATTGAATACCCTTTTCATGATGGCCTCCTTTTCACTCCTGCAGCAAATCGATGATCGTTTCAGCCGCCTCCACCGACATCCGGCCCGATTCCACGAGACCCAGAATAACGTCCTTTTTGCTTCCCAACTTCTTTCGCCCCTCCGGCTGCGCGGTGAGCTTTTTTATCAGCGCGTCCAGCACGTTGCGGACCGTGGGGTAGGATTTCCCCAGCTTCTCGCTCATCACCTTGAGGCTTCCGCTGCTGACCACGAAGTCATAGACAAACTTCTGCTCATCCCCGGTAAGATTGAAAAAGGGATTCTGGCTGAACCTGCCTCTCAGGCTGAGATCGCAGTCCTCGCAGTAAAGCTCCCTGACAAGAAGCTTTCCCTTGCACACAGGGCAGGACGTTTGAATATTATTCATTTTTATACCTATTCCTATTAAATATATAACATATTATTTAATTTTTTCAAGGTTTACAGCAAGAATATTGAATATTATCTATTTATTCTTGGTTTTCCTGGAAAAAGGCAGGGATAATCAGGAGTTTTCCAACATGAAGGCTGTCAGTCGCTGCAGAGGTAGCCCTCGCACACGGCGTTCCAGCTGCAGTCGAGCTGGGCCGTGCATTCAGCCGAGGGCGCATAAAAACGGCAGGGCCTGTGGGTACCGCTGCATCCACCGCCCCATTCGCACTCGCAGTCTTCGCAGGTTTCCTCATCTTCGAAGCTTTCGCATGCGTCGTTAAAACCCATGCACGTACCAGGAGATCCAAGCCAGAAACACCCGCATCTGAAGCATTCCGATTCATTGCCATAGGAGCCGCATGGCGGCTGGTCCCCGCCGCAGCCCGACATCAGGCTGCACCCCACCTGCGTTTCGCACCGGTCCGGCGAGAAAGCGGCGCAGCTTCTTGCCGGTCCCCCGCATTCGCCCGGGCAGTCCTCAGTAGTGCAGCATTCCCCGCCCGAGCGGCACACGCCGCTGCAGCAGACCCCGCCGGCGCACGACGTCATGTCCGCTACCGGGCTGCTGACGCAGCTGTAATCACCGCAGGTGTCCTGCGTGCAGGGGTTGTCATCATCGCAGTCAGCATCCCAGCAGCATTCCCGGCACTCGCCGTGGCAGCAAATCGGATTGGAATAATAGCAGTCGTCGTTGTCGCAGCATGCCTGGCACTCGCCGTCGCAGCAGACCCGCCCGGACCCGCACCCGTCGCCGTCGGCGCGCGGCTCGTTCACACAGAGGTGGTCTTCGGTGCACGAGTCGTTCGTGCAGGGGTTGGAGTCATTGCACTCACCGTCATAGATGCATTCCATGCACACGCCCCGGTCGCAGACCGGGCGCGTGCCGCCGCAGGCCAGGCCGCAGCCGCCGCAGCAGGCAACGTCGCTTTGCGTGTCGCAGCATCCCGTGGAGCAGCAGGTCAGTCCCGCGTCGCAGGGCTCCCTGTCGGTCACGCAGGCGCAGATGTCCGCGCAGTCGTCATCCTCGCAGTCCCTGACCCCGTCGCAGTCATTGTCCAGATCGTCATGGCACGTTGACTCGGTCTCCTCCATGCACGGGCACTCCTCGGTGCCGAAGCACTGCGTGTCCTCGCAGTCCGTGCGATCGTCGCAGTCATTGTCCGTTTCGTCGTCGCAGATCTCGACCGCGCCCGGGTGGATGTACCAGTTCATGTCATCGCAATCATCCCCGCCGCAGTCCCCGTCCGCGCGGCCGTCCTCATCCCTGTCCCTGATCGGATAGAGGCAGATCCCCGTGTCGGTGTCGCACCGCTGCGAAGTGCAGGGGTCGTCGTCCGCGCAATCCCCATCGTTCGAGCATTGCCTGTCGGGCTGCACGTCGTCAGGCTCATCCCCCGTGATCTCATCCGGGCCGCTTCCATCCGCCGACATGTCCGTCTCCTCGTCGCCGTCCCCGGGAAGCGTCACGGGAGGCGAGTTGAAATCGAAGATGCCGTTGCAGGAAACAAAAGCGCAGAGCACGCCGAAATAAACGGCAGGGCTCGGCGCCCGGCTATGTGGAAATATTTCAATCACCGGAAAACACGGCCCATCCCGCAAGTCGCGCGGGAACACTTACAATATTAAACGAATTCCTGAAATGGTCAACAACGCGTATCGCAGCGCGTGCGGCTCGGGAACCGCCGGACTGACGGGTATTGAAATCGTGGGCTTTTAAAGCAATCCCTTGATCGCTTCGAGGAATTTCTTCTCTTCGATCGGCTTTTCGAAATACGAGGCGGGCGGCTTGAGCTTCTTGCGGCCGTAGATAAACCCCTTCATGTCCTTTGTGACGCCGGTAACGATAACGACCGGGATGTCGGCTGTCTCCGCGTCATCCACGAGGTCACGGTACATCCTGATCCCCGACTCCTTGGGCATGGAAATATCCAGCGTGATGAGGTCCGGCTTTTCCTTCTTTGCCTTCTCGAATCCCTCCTCGCCGTCGTTCGCCGTGATTACCTCATAGCCGTTGTCCACGAGGAGCGTCGTAAAAAATGTTCTCACGTCAGGCTCGTCATCGACAACCAGGATCTTCTTTTGAGCGTCTGCCATGATCATTCTCCTTTTGCTTTTATATTAGACCAGGTAAAGAACCCGTGCAACACGACTTACTCCGGCCACTCGAGAAACGGCTCCTTGATGTCCGTCATCGCGTTGACGATCAGCTCGACGAGGCCGCCGTAGTGAATGCCGGATTTTTCCCACACCCCGTAGTAGCGCAGCAGGTCGCGGATCTGCCCCTTGCAGTTGGAGCAGGGCGCACACACATATTTCTTCGTTTCAGGCTCCGGACAGTCGGAGAACGCTTCCAGGATCTGCTTCAGCTTCATGCGGCCGGAGACGCTCAGCCGCCAGTCCTCGAAGTTGTGCTGGGACATGATGGCAAGACCGCTGCCGCCGCCGCAGCAGTAGTTGTTCACGCCGTGCGGCTCCATTTCCCGGAATTTGGGGGCAAGCTGGCGCAGGATCCGCCGCTGCGGCTCCACGATTCCCATGGCGCGCGTGATGTTGCAGGGGTCATGAAGCGTGACCGGAAAATCGTTTTTCGAGGGATCGAACTTGATCTTCCCGCTGAACACGATCTCTTCCAGGAACGGCAGAGCGCTGACGCGCGGTATCTGCATGTCCTTTCCAAGGATCCTGTCCGCGATGATGGTCAGCGCCTTGTGGGCGTGCCCGCATTCGCCGAGAACGATTGTCTTCACCCCCAGTTTTTTCGCGGCCTTCATCTGCGCCAGCGCGATGCGCGCGAACTGCGCGTCGTCGTAAAACAGGCCGTAGCTCACGCTGTCGTACACCATGGGCTCGCTGCTCAGCGTCCAGCTGATGCCCGCGGCCTCAAGGAGGATGGCAAAAGCTCCGGGGTTTTCGGGCCAGGCGAGGAACTCGCCCGCATTGTGCAGCAGAAGGACATCGGCCCCTTCCACGTCCCAGGGCGTCTTGATCTTCATGCCGGTTTTTTCCGACATTTCATCGTCGATGAACTCCACGTTGTCCTTCACGGCCACGACGTTCATGCCCGTCGACGACCCCACGTTCATCTGTTTCACGGTGCCGTTCTCGTGCAGCTCCCTGGGCGCGATCCCGAGCTCCTGGCTGAATATTTTCCTCAGCTCCCTCGTGACGAGCCCGTTGTCCACGCCGATGGGGCAGACCTGCGTACACCGGCGGCAGAGCGTGCAGCGGTAGCAGAGCTCGAGCAGCCTGGATAGGGTGTCATAGTTCAGATCGATGTTCTTGTGGCTCCAGTCGTGCAGCAGCCCTCCGCTCTTCCTGACGTACTTTTTCACCAGGCTGCGAAGAATCTCGGCCCGGAACGTGGGCCTGTAAATATCGTTCTTCCCGCTGGCTTCGTAGATCGGGCATGCATCGACGCAGGTCTGGCACTTGGCGCAATGCTCAAGCGTCAGGATCAGGGGCTGGAGGAACGTCCAGTTGTTTTCCCTGGTCAGCAGCTTTTTCAGGCCGCTGATGAAGGCCTCGACCAGCCGCTCTTCCTCTTCCTTTGTCTTCGGGCGGGGAAGCCCGACCGCGATCGTATCGTCGAGCGTTCCCCCGAGCTGCGCCCTGCGATCCTTGTCAATGCCCTTCCAGCCCGGCTGCTCCTCGATCTTGTCGTAGGGCGGAGGAAGGGGCATGAGATCCTGGGGGTCAATGCTGGTCAGCTGCTCGCTTGGCTTGCAGAAATCTTCCAGTTTAACGCGATTACTTTTTGCCATCTTTAACCTCCTCCAGGCTGGTGGCTACGTCCACCCAGGTTTTCTTGCCGTCCCCCTTGATGTGCCTGGCGCTCCAGCTGACGGGATAGTTCAGCACTTTCCCCATTTTTTCCTCCATTCCGGGATCCGCGATTGCGGGCTCGTCCGCCCACTTGATGTCATGATACGTGAAGTATTTTGCAATGAAGTGCGTCATGTGCGTGAAGGGCAGGTAGGCCAGGAAGACGATCACGGCCAGCACTTCCACAACCAGCGGAGCCGTGGCATCGTAAGCCGCAGCAAGCATCAGGCTCTGCGTGTAGTCTCTCATGGCGGCGAAGAAATG
>JBDRLK010000505.1:0-4812 GCA_043813155.1 Pseudomonadota bacterium
GGCGTGGCCAAGGCGGGGGCGCGTCCGGGTAAGGCAGGCGGTTTCCCGCCTGCCTCCCCACAGACCCGTACGAGCACGATTAATGCATACGGTTCCTCGAATCATGGCTTCGCTGCGAAAATGGAGTGAACGACCCTGGCAGAAGGAAACGTAAAGAAACCGCGTTCAAGTGCCGCAAACCTCTCCCAAGACATATCGTCACGACGACGGGAGCGACGATTCAGCCAGAAGTGCCAAATCTTCTTGACTCTCTCACGAAACCTCTCTAGCCATGGACCGTTGCCGGTAATGCCATAATAGGCATAATGACCTTCGAGTTTCCGACAGAGGGTCTTGTGCTGCTCAGCCATCGACATGTGACGATTTAATCGGCACCATTCGCGCATCCGTTTCAATCCTCGGCTAAAACGATCCTGAGCCGTTTTCCGCTTGAGTATCCAGCTACCCCTATGGGATTTTCCCCAATAGTGGGTAAAGCCCAGAAAGTCAAACGTTCCCGGACCACCTTTCCCTCCTGTTGTATCCCTGTACGGACGTGCAAAGGGAACAATCCGCGTCTTTTCCGGATGCAGGCTCAGCCCGTATTTGCCAAGGCGCTGCGGCAGGACCTTCAGCACTCGATCGGCATCCTCCCGGTATTCAAAACCCATCGCACAATCATCTGCGAATCTCGCCATGAACGAACGCCCTTTCAGGCGCTGTTTGACCATTTCCGCAAACCACCTATCCAGCACTTCGTGCAAGTAGATGTTACTGAGCAACGGCGAGATAACCCCGCCTTGCGGGGTACCATGTTCCGGATACCAGATGCCACCGGCCTCCAGCACTCCCGCCTTCAGCCATTTGCCTATGAGCCGCGTTATCACTCCATCACACACCCTGCGGCGAAACATCTCCCGAAGTTTTGCCTTATCCAAAGTATCAAAGAATTTTCGGATATCAACGTCGAGAATCCATGTTATTCGATTGGCCATGACCCGGTGCCAGAGATAATCCAAAGCCTGGTGAGCCGAGCGTTTCGGCCGGAAGCCAAACGAGAAGTCGTGAAACTCCTGTTCATAGATCGGCTCCAGCAACATGAGCACCGCCCGCTGCAGTACTTTGTCCTCTGTAGTCGGCACCCCGATGGGCCGGGTTTCTTTTGTTCCGGCTCCCTTGGGGATATATACCCGCCGTACAGGAGGAGCAACGTATCTGCCAGACTTTGCCTTCTCCAGCAGGGAGGAGAGATTCTCCTGAAGATTCTCCCCGTATTCCTCTACGGTCAGATTATCGTACCCAGGTGCACTGTCCTTGCGCACTCGTCGATAGGCTTCCCGCATCCATTCCATGTCCATGTAATGGTTCAGCGACGTGAGGCTCGCTTCTGGATATTGCCTCGCAGCTTTCGCTATCCGCTGCTGTTTCGTTAACACACTCGATGGTCCCTGTGTACCCTTCGTGTTTCTCATCAGCGGCTCCATGACCCGGCATTGCCCTTCCCTACTCGCAGGCTCCCTCGGGTTGGTTTCCCTGCTTTCCAACGGTACTATGACAACGCTAAGACTGCCGATTGTCCATCTCGCGGGCTTCGCTACCGCTCGCCCCACGATACCACTGTAGCTCCCTTATTCGTGTTTTCCTTCAACGGCTCGGCGATGTCGGAAAGCTGCTCACCGCCGCCAGGGCTCTTTATCAGCCGGTCGCCCCTTCTCCGGCACTTGCTCTGCGGAGACAATCGGCTCTCCCGAGTTCCCAGGGAATCCTCTTGTGCATCTGCCCTGCTCTCCGACCCCGCCGGGACCTCCACACCGCAGGCCCTGTCTCAGTGTGTCGGTTCTGCCCCCGTTGCTTCGACGACGAAGGCTCCCGAAACTCGGCAACTTTCGGGGCTCAATAACACGGCTTTTGCACTCGCTGTCTACGCTTCGTGCCGCCATTGCTGACGACTACGCAAGACTCGCTTCCGGGTGGTGGCCAGCCTTTCCCGGGTGGGATTGGTTACCCACAGGACTCCGATGAAAGGTTTCAAATACTACTTCTTCATGTCATAGCATTGTCCTCCTTTCCTGAGCTTTCACTCGGCGCCACGAAGCCCTTGCCATAGCAAGCGCGCGCCATCCGCCCCCCGCATAGGAACACGCAAGCCCCTTCAGCCGTGACTCCTGGCTCATCCACCCGACCGAACGCAGCGTCGCGCTGCTTTATTTACTGTCCACCATGGTCGGTCCCTTGCGTGTCATCATGGAGAACGGCTGATCCCATATAAGTTTTTTCCGGAAAACCCGGCGTGGGGTAATTTCCCTGGAAAAATCGTCCGCCGAATCCATTTCATAAGGCTTTCTGCAGGTTTCCCGGGGTATTGCGCTTTTGCTTCGCATCATGCACCTGCCCAAGGACCGTCGCTATCCTGAACATCCGCGCGGCAGCGCGGATACCTCCCACCGGTTCACCCTTTACAATTTTGCAAAGCGGATGTAAATTTGGTAGTCGGACGTGCAGGAAAGCAGGAAATATGAGGTGGTCGTAATCGGCGGAGGGTCGAGCGGGGCGTTTGCCGCCATGAGGCTCAATGAGGCCGGTGTTTCCACGGTCATCATATCGCAATCGAGCTCCTGCGCATTCCTCAGTCGCGGGGCCGTGTTCGCGAACCCGATGGGACTCGAGCTTCCCGATGAATTCATGGAAAAATTTCTTGAGGTTTTTCCAAACTGCCGATTCAGACGCGACGGATTCGTAACGGTCAACGCGACTCACGTGGATGCCCTGTGCGCCCCTTTCTCCGCCGCGGGACTTTCCCTGCTTCCCGACATGGGGGTCACGCTTGTCAGCCTCCCCGGTATCCTGGACACGCCGGTTGAAACGACCATCGCAAGCGTTCTCGAGTCGCATGGCAAGGAAACCATGGTGACGGAAGTCAGGCTGCAGTCCTCGATCGAGGAATTCTATCTTTCGCAGGTGCAATGGGCCAGGAAGCTGGATAACCCAAAATCCCGCGACGATTTGTTCAAGCGGATAGACTTTCAGCTCCAGGGCAAGGAGTCGCACGGATTTATTTTTCCCCCGATCCTCGGGATCGAAGCTCACAGGGAATGTGTCCAGAGGCTCTCGCGGGAGCTGGATTCGCCGGTATACGAGCTGCTGGGAGTTCCCGGATGGCCTACGGGGATACGGATCGGCTGCGACCTGGAAAAGGCCATCGCGAGAAGCGGGATAGAAATCATGCGCGATCGCGTCCTGTCCGTCGAAAAAATCCGGGGAGGCGACCTCGATACCGTTGCAACGGAAACCGGGCGGAACATAGCCGGCCGCCTCTTCATCCTGGCGACGGGAGGGATCTGCGGCGGCGGAATAATCTTCGACAAAAACCTCAGGGAACCGATCCTCGACCTGCCGCTGTTCGTGAACGGCAGGAAAGCATCCGTCCTCTCGTCGGCCGCCGCCGCCCCGGCGGAGTCGTTCTGGAGCGAAAATTTCATGCAAAACGATGCGATCATGTCAGCCGGGGTTCATGTCGACAAGGAAGGCCGGCCCCTCAATGAATATGACGGGCCCGTGTCGAAAAATCTCAGGGCCTGCGGATCGATCATCGCTTCGACCGGGTCCGGCCAGGGCTCCCCCCTGGATCTCGGAATGTCGGCTCTCTCGGGCTGGGAGCTGGCCGGGAAGCTGATCAAAACCCTGTAGTGCGGCCCCGTGGGGCCGCCCAGAACCCACCCGGGTTTTTCAGCGGGGCGTGAAGCCCCGCACTACGTTCGATTTCGTTTAATGACTCCATCGTACATCAAGCTCCACGAGCAGGGAGATCTGGCGGCCAGGGCGGAGGAGCTTGAAAAAATCCTCGCGAGCTGCAATCTGTGTCCGCGAAGCTGCGAAGCCGACAGGCTGGAAGGCGAGATCGGCACCTGCGAGACGGGCCGCCTCCCCAAGGTCAGCAGCAGCTTTCCCCACTTCGGCGAGGAGGCGCCACTCGTGGGAAGGAGAGGGTCGGGGACGATCTTCTTCACGCACTGCAACCTCAAGTGCTCCTTCTGCCAGAACTATGACATCAGCCACGAAGGGTCCGGAAGGGAAACGGGCAGCGAGCGCCTGAGCGCCGTGATGCTGGAGCTGCAGAAGACAGGTTGCCACAACATCAATTTCGTCACGCCCACGCACGTGACCGCGCAGATCGTCGAGGCCCTCCCCCTTGCCGTTGACAGGGGTTTGAGCCTGCCCATCGTGTACAATTGCGGCGGCTATGAAAGCGTGGAAACCCTGAAGCTGCTGGAAGGGATCGTGGACATCTACATGCCTGATTTCAAGTTCTGGGACCCTGCAGTCGCGGCGAGGTTCACGCAGGCCGCGGATTATCCGGAAAGGGCCAGGGAGGCCCTGAAAGAAATGCACAGGCAGGTGGGAGACCTGGTGATCGACGGGGAAGGCATTGCCGGGCGCGGCATCCTGCTTCGCCATCTCGTCATGCCCGGCGGCCTTGCCGGAACGGCGGAAATCATGAAGTTCCTGGCGGACGAAATTTCGCCGCAAACCTACGTGAACATCATGCCCCAGTGGCGCCCCTGCGGCTCGGCCGTGGTTGAAGGGGACGTGGGAAGAAGGATCACGGACAGGGAATTCAAGGAAGCGCTCGAGGCCGCGCTCGACGCGGGCATCGAGCGCCTCGACGATCGGCGCGTGGCGCTTCTTCTGTTTTAAGGAGTCACTCAAAAATTATTTCACATTTTTAGTTGACAGTATAACAAAACATGCGACGACTTCTTCTGGGCGCCGAGGCGCCCGCCTGGCAAGGCGCGGGGTCCCCATCCCGACGGAGGCGTAGTCGTTCTACGTCGA
>JBDRLK010000506.1:0-2686 GCA_043813155.1 Pseudomonadota bacterium
AGAAAAACCCCGAAAAATTCAAGATTCAAGGCCCGGCCCCTTCTATAAGGTTGATTCATTGCTCAAATTGAATATCATGTGAAACCATGAAGAGAAGACACCTTCTTATGTTCGTTCCCGCGGTTGCCTTGCTGCTCATGGTTTTCAGACCCTGGCGCCAATCGGCCGAAAGCATCGAGAATCAGATAGCCTCGCTCAGGGAAAGAGCCGGGGCCCTGGAGAAAAAAAAGCCGGCCGGCGTAACGGACGGGTCGATCGCCACGGTCATCTGGCACCTCGATGAAGCCGGGAAGTACTGGAAAAATGAGAAAGGCTATGCCGACCGGAGCATCGGGAAAGCGAAAAAATACCTGGACCTGGCGGACAAGGGCAAGGACCCCCTTGAAGAGGAAAGGGGCATGACGGCCAGGGCCTACCGCAGCAAGTTTGCGCCCAAACCCGTGGCCTATTCCGTCTGGGTCCCCAAAAATTACAGCAGCGACAGGAAGTACGGGCTCGTGCTGAACCTCCACGGCGGATCGTCGACGCACAACCTCTTTCTCGCGGTCACGCTGGGCAACTGGGCGATTCCCTGGGCCACCTACTGGAATGTCAGGCACGACGTGTTCACGCCCCAGCTCGAGCCCGGCGATCATTTCGTGGCCGCGCCCGACGGGTTCGGGCAGCTGCGGTGGCGCTGGATGGCGGAAGAAGACGTGATGAATGTCGTCCGGGACATCAAGCTCCATTACTCGATCGACCCGAAGAGAATCGCGCTCTGCGGCCTGTCCAACGGCGGCATCGGCGCCTACGCCATCGGCACGAAGCACGCCTCATCGTTCTCGAGCGTCTTCCCCATGGCGGGAATCTCCGACTGGCTCAAGTTCCACAAGGCCTCGAGCATGGCCGACTGGTCGAAAAAAATCAACGCGATGGAGTCGGGCATTTCCTATGCCATGAACGCCAGGAACACCTACTACCATTTTATCCACGGTGAAAAGGACGCCGGCCCCATGAAGGTCATCCAGGCCAGGGCCATGCACGAGCTCCTGGACAAGCTCGGCATCCAGCACAAGTACCAGGAGATCCCGGACTACGGGCACGACATCATCTGGATCCTTTGGGGCAAGGGACGCATCCTGGAGCACGTGGACAAGCACCCGAAAAACCCAAGGCCCGACGAGGTGTGGCTCGAGACCCTGTCCTACCGCGCGGCACGCCAGCACTGGATCGAAGTGGCCCAGATGGAAAAATTCCTGGAGCCGGTCAGGATCAAGGCGAAGCTGGTCAAGGAGGAGAACCGTTTCGACATCGAAGCGGAAAACGCCGAGCGCATCATCGTTCATCTCTTTGAATCGCCCGTTGACCTGAAAAAGAAAATCAGCGTGAGAATAAACGGCGCCGAGGCGGACATCGGAAAAGTCCCCCCGGACGGCAGGATCATGCTCACAAGGCAAAAGGAGGCCTGGGCGGCCGGAGAGGCCGAAGCGCACGAGCCTTCGGCGCAGGGGAAGCTGAGAAAACAAAAGGGCCTGTCGGGCCCCGCAACGGACGTCAACTACGACAGCCAGATTCATGTCTACGGCACGCTTGTCGACGCCGACAAGGCGAAGCTCAAGCAGGCGGCCGAGCTCGGGGCCCGCAACTGGATGAAGGCAAAGCAGTTCACCGACGTCGACTTCCCGGTCAAGGGCGACGGGGACGTGACGCAGGCGGACATGAAGAGCTCGACTTTGGTTATTTACGGGACCTACGCGCACAACAGCCTGCTTCAAAAAATAGGCGACAAGCTTCCCATCAAGGTTCTCTCCGGCGGGATCGAGCTGCGTGGAAAGCTGTACGACGCACCGGACGTGGGAGCAGTGTTCGTCTATCCCAACCCGCTGAACAGGAAAAAATACGTTCTCGTCGTGACGGGAAACAGTCTCGAGGCCGTGCTGAAAGGCAATGAGCTGCTGCCCTTCCTTCCGGATTACGTGATATTCGACAAGCAGGTCCCGAACAAGGCACTGGGCATGGCGGCTTCAAAAAAAATACCATTCATTGAAGCCGGATTTTTCACGGAGTACTGGAAGCTGCCGTAGTTGAAATTCCGCCCATTTCTGATAAGATAAATCAGCACGACTTACTCCACGCTGGACGACCATCACGAGGACTGCCAATCGGGCACGCCGATCCATCCCGGCTGCTTCGCTGCCATCAACCGCTACTGCGATTCAATCGGCTACGTGAGCGGCTTCGGCCCCGTGTTCTCGGCCGGAAGCAGCGTCATCTTTACCTGCGTGGCAGGCGCCACGCGGATCAACACGACCTACACCAACCTGCGAACAAACCATCACGCGGGCTGCGACGGCTCCGAGCAGCTGTTCGGGTCCGACTGCAACGCCGCCATCAGGAGATTCTGCCGCTCGGAAGGGCACACGAGCGGATTCGGGCCCGTGGAAATCAGCGGGGACAACCTCACGGCGGTCTGCGTGGACCCCTGACGCCATTCATTTTTCCTTCCCCGGCCGCCGGCCGGGCGGCCTTTCCCCGTACAAGCCCCGGTCGGCCCTGCGCCTGACTTCCACGATATCGCGGAGCATCTTCAGGCTGTCGCCAAAAAGCCGGATGGAGCTTTCGCGATCGTGCTTCATGTCCACGGGAATGCGATCGATGCGCAGTGACCAGCAGCGGGCGACGACCAGCAGCTCTATGTCAAAGGCAA
>JBDRLK010000507.1:0-7206 GCA_043813155.1 Pseudomonadota bacterium
GACTGAAGTCGCCCCTACCCACTATTGTGACAGGGTGTCAAGGGAACGGGATAATCCTGCTGACCTTCCACCGGCCCTCTTCCATGACGAACTCTATTCTCTTGCCCGAGGGGAGCACGACGAAGGCCCTGTCGTTATTGATCACGACGGTGCGGGGATTGAGACCGGCCAGCTCCTCGATCAGCTTGTCGAACGATCCGACCAGGCTTTCCTTATAGGTGGAGCTGATGAGAGCGTCCTGCGAAAGAGCGGCGCGCAGCAGCTTGAGCTTGCCCATGAGCTCTTTCAACGCCTCGGCCGGGGTATTGGCCGTGCCGAGATCGAACACGCCTTCCTCTAGTTTCCATGTGCCGTCTTCCAGGATAAACGTGATGAATTCCTTCTCCGAGCTTGAGAGAGCGGCCTGGAGCCTGATTTTTTTCGGCGTCTGCAGAAGAGAGGCAAGATGCTTGAACTCGTCGCCGTTGGACTCCATGCTTGACTTGATCTTCTCCCCGTCGAGCCCAATCTTCTGTTCTTCCGAAAGCAGATCATAGAATGCATCGTGATCCTTTTTTTCTATTGTTTCACTCATGTTGCCGAGAGCCTGCTTCAGGGTGGACACCTGAACTTTTTTTGAGGCGCATGCCGTTGGCATGAGGAGCAGGCTCAGCATGCAAGCCGCATGGGCCGGGCCCTGAAGCCTGCGCATGTAAAAGTCGCGATTGTGCTTTTCCATTAACTTGTCCTGTGTGAACAAAAGTTTACACATCCCGATTGCCGCCTGTGGATCATTGCACTTTATTATCGAATTTCACCTGAATAGTACAGGAGCGAAGAAAGAAAAATAGGATATCTATTCATAGGCGAGGCCTTCCTGGCGGCTAATCCTTTGGATTTACAGGGGAAACGAGCGGTCGCAGGGGTCGCTCCGGCAAGTGAGGGAAAAAAAGCGCCGAAGCGTGAAACTGTTGGCACGAATATTGAGAAACAATAACTGCAAAACAGGAGGTCACCGATGAAAAGCTTAAAGAATCCGACAATAGCAACGGCCATGGTGGCAATGGTTCTGGTCATCTACGGCTGCAGCTGCAATGATGAAGAATTTTACTGCGATGAAGAAGGGTGTTACGAGTGCGACGGCATGGGTTGCAGGGAAGTAGAACCCCCCCCGCTGCATCAATGCATCGACGATTGGGATTGCCCGGACGGGCAGATCTGTACCGAGCTGGGATGCGTGGAGGCCGGCTGCGTGGACCTGGAAGACTGTCCCGAGGGAATGGACTGCATCGGCGGTCTTTGCCTGCCTCCCGGGGTTGCGCCCGAGTGCGAGTCTGACGCGGACTGCCCGGAAGGCGGCGCCTGCGACAGCGGCCAGTGCTCGTTCCCCGAGATCCTTCCGGGTGAGTGCGGCTCCGATGCGGACTGCCCCGACGGAAGAATATGCGGCCCTTCCGGCACCTGCCTCCCGCCCGGAAGCGAATGCTGCATCTCGGACGCGGACTGCCCCGAGGGCCTGAACTGCGTTGACGGCACGTGCGTTCCCTCGGGAACCGACGACTGCGAAAGCGACGCGGAGTGCGACGAGGGGTTTTACTGCAGCGAATCCGGTTACTGCCTCGAAGAGGGCTCAGGAGAATGCATCGAGCACGGCGATTGCGATGAGGGCTTCGAGTGCGTGGATCACGAATGCGTGGAGACCGGCCCCGGCTGCACCTGCGACGACGACTGCGGCGAAGGGTACGAGTGCGACGAGGCCGCGGGCGAATGCGTCCCCGTCGGCGACCCCGGCTGCACCTGCGACGACGACTGCGGCAGCGGGTACGAGTGTGACGAGGACACGGGCGAATGCGTCCCCGGGGTCGAGTGCTTTGCGAACAGCGACTGCGATGGCGATGACATTTGCGTCGACGGAAGCTGCGTTGACCCCGGGGTCGTTGATCCCGAGCCCCAGTGCCTGGTGAACGCGGATTGCCCCGCGGGATATGACTGCGTGGACGCCGTGTGCATGCTGGCCTGCACGAGCAGCGGCGAGTGCTCCGAAGGCTGCCTGTGCATCGACGGCTACTGCACCGACCCGGACGCCGGCTAGACCCCTAACCCCCCATGACATGGCGGGCGGCCCTTTACGGGCCGCCGCGGCGGGGCTAAAGCCCCGCCCTGCTGCCCGGCATATTATTCTGCTATTTTTTGCGATAAAGTAATACTTTATAATATAATGTAAATATATGTACGAAAAGGTGAATCATATCCTGGGGAAGGCAGTGCATCGTTTCATTGAAAAGGAGGGCCTGGAAAAGAAGGTCGATTCCATTCACCTCATGCGGCCGCCTTCCCGCACGATGGGGGATTATGCCTCGAACGTTGCTCTCACGCTGGCCGATGCCGCCCGCCGCCCTCCCCGGGAGGTTGCTGAAGCCATCATCGGGCACATCGACGACAAGGAGGGCCTGCTCGAGGAAACACCGACCGTTGCGGGCAAGGGTTTCATCAACTTGAAGGTAAACACCGATAACTGGCTCAGGATGGTGCAGGAAGTGCGAGGGAAAGGCGAGTCTTTTGCCTATGCGCCTGCCATGACGCAGGACAGGGTCCTCGTCGAGTTCGTCAGCGCCAACCCGACCGGCCCCCTTCACATCGGGCACGGCAGGGGAGCGGTTATCGGCGATGCGCTCGTCAATGTTCTGAAAGCCGCGGGCCATGATGTTGCCTCGGAATACTACGTGAACGACAGGGGCATGCAGGTGCACAACCTGGGCCTGTCCGTGCACTACCGGTACAACAGGCGCTTTGATGCGGATTTTCCCGAGCCCCGGGGTGAGAACTGGTACAGGGGGGAGTACGTTGAGCAGATCGCGGCAAAGCTCGAGAAAGAGTACGGGGCCTCCCTCCTCTCTCAGTCCCCGGACACCCCGGTGTTCAAGGACGCCGGTGCGCGGGAGATCCTGCTGAAAATCAGGGAGGACCTGGAGTCGCTGGGCATCAGCTTCGACACGTGGTACCACGAGACGCGGCTGGGCGAGGATAAGATGCGCCGGACCGTGGACGACCTGATCAGCCGCGGGTTCGCGTGGAAAAACGAGGACGGCTCGGTGGCGTTCAGGTATGAAGAGGAGAAGCCCGGGAAGGCAAAGAAGGAAAAGAAGGCAAAGAAAGAGGGGTACGAGGAGGAAAAAGAGCGCATCCTCGTAAAGAAGAACGGTGATTTCACATATTTCGCGGCCGACATTCCCTATCATCTCGACAAGCTGGGCCGCGGTTTCGATCGCATGATCAATATCTGGGGAGCGGACCATCACGGTTACGTTCCGAGAATGAAGGCCTCGCTGAAGGCCTTCGGGCACGACCCTTCGAAATTGAAGGTCGTGCTTGTTCAAATGGTTTCTCTGGCTCGTGACGGCCAGCCGGTAAAAATGTCCAAACGGTCGGGAGATTTCGTGACGCTAAGGGAGATCGTGGACGAGGTAGGAAGGGACGCGCTGCGCTTCATCTTCCTGACCCGCAGGCCGGACAGCCAATTTGAATTTGATATCGAGGGAGCCAAAAGGAAGAGCATGGACAACCCTGTTTTCTACGTACAGTACGGTCACGCAAGGCTCTGCTCCATTCTCAGAAAAGCGAATGAGCGTCATCACGTTGAGCTGGATTCGTATTCGAGCGATGAGGTCTTTAGACTGCTCAGGGAAAAGCTGACGCTCGAAGAGGAACTGACGACCCTCAAGGACGCGTTCCGGCTTCGGGAAGTTGTAGGCGACGCTGCAAGGACACTGGAGCCCCACAGGATAGCGACGTTCGCGATGGAAATCTCAAAGAGTCTTCAGAGCTATTACACGGTGAGGTGGCGAGTTCACAAGGATCCGGTACTGCCCCCCGCTTCCGCGATCGCGGCAGGACAGAGGCTTCCGGAAAAATGGGATGAGGATAAAATGCTGGCAAGGCTGCTGTGGATCGATTCCATAAGGATCGCCATGAAAGCTGCCCTGGACATACTCGGTGTCAGCGCTCCGGAAAGGATGGAGAAAGTTGAGACCGAGGAGGAGCAAGAGCCTGTCCGATAGGCTCTTGAGGTAAGAGGCCCCGTATTATCGGGGAAGGAACGATTTGGGAAATTGTAAACAAGGAGGACGAGAAATGAGAGATCTGGAGAAAATCAAATCGAAGAGGGTCTACAACATCGACAAGGGTAAGATCTCGCTCATTCTTGCCACGGGGATCGCGATCGGCGTCGTTGTCTTCGTCATTGGTCTGCTCCTCGGGCTGAAAAAGCCGGCCGAGGCGCAGGCCTCGTCCCTCGATCCGCTCGAGGCGCTTGTGGCGGAAAGCGAGGAAGAGGCGAGGCAGGCGGAAAAAAGCGAGGCAGGAAGTGTGAGTGAGATCGAGGAGGTTTCCGCGGACATGGCGCTGGAGTATGCGAGCAGGCTAGGCGAGGATGTCCCGGCCGGCATGGCTCCGCAGTTCATCCATGCCATGGAAGGGGATGAGCCCATGCCCATCGGAGAGCTTTCGGCCGAGCCGGTGATCGAGCCGGTCAGCGAGCTTCCCGCCGAGCCCGTGCAGGTCGAGAGCGTGATACCGAAAGGCAGCCACTCGTTCATGATTCCGGCCAGCCCGGCCGAGGTGGCCTACATGGAGCCGCCGCGCTCGACCATGTCCATGCGCGGTGAGAAGGGGATCTTCACGCTGCACGTGAACTCTTTCACCGACAAGCAGGACGGCGCGGCCTACGCGAAGCAGCTTCGCAAGATGGGCTACAACGCGTTCCTGGTTGCCGCGGACTGCGAAGATCGCGGAACGATCTACAGGGTCAGGATCGGGCCCTTCTTCTCGAAGAACGAGGCCGAGAAATTCCGCATGCAGTTCGAGCGGAAAGAGGGCCTCCCAACCTACGTGGTCAAGCGCATCCTGCTCGAGGTCTGATCGGCGCGATGGCCGGCTGGACATTCCATCCAACAGCTGACAGTGACCTGTCCGCTCTATTTCCCGTACCTGCAGCTTGCGCCGATAGTGTGGAGTGAGCAGCCTACCCGATGTGGACGCCGAATTGGAGCATGACGTCGATGGCGTAACCCCAGGTCGTCTGGTCGAACTCCCTGAAATACATCCCGGTCACCTCGCAGGCAGCGCCGATGGAGATCCACTTGATGGGCTTGACCAGCAGGCCCGCACCCCCGCGGAGGCCTCCCCCCTTGATCATGTCCCCATTCCTGCTTTCATCTGTCCCGTATAATGTCACATTGACATCCTTGACCTTCAGGTAGATCCAGCCGATGCCTATCTTGAAAAAAGGCTTGACCTTCCCGGAAAGGATAAAGATATAGAAATCGGCCATGAGCTGCCCCCAGTTGATCGGCCCCTGGATATAGGACTGGCGGTAATCGACTGAAATACCCATGATCCCGAGCCTGACGCCGAGAAACCCTCGAATGAGTCCTCCGTGACCGCGAAGATTATCGGGATTGACGCAGACCGTGGCCTCGCCGCTCTCAAGACTGCAGTCGAGACTCTCGTTGATGATTTTTTCACCCTCGATGGTCTGGATCTTGAACCATTCATAGCCGCCTGCCGCGCCGAAGAAGAACTCGAACTTTCCTTCCTTGTCCTTCTTCCTGTCCTTTTCCTCGTCCTCTTTTTTCTTTTCTTCCTTGTCCGGTTCTTCCGTTTCCACGCTCTTTTCACCGGTTTCCCCGGCCGCGGCTTTTTCTTCCTCTTCTCCGGCGCCGGCCGCGGCTTCTCCCTCTCCCTCCGCCCCGGCTGTTTCCGCGGCCGCGGCTCCCGTGCCGGCGCCAGCCCCGGTTTCGCCGCCTTCCGGGGACCCTGCGTCCTCCCGGGCTGCCGCGGGGGCTGCAAGGATGATCAGTACGGCCGCGAGCGCCAGTGTCCTAATCTTCTTTCTCCTCATTTTCCTTCTCTTTTTTCTTCTTGAGTTGATGCAGGAAATGGCTGCCCGTTTGCGCAAAATATTCCCCGGCGATGGAGACAGCCTTGTCCCTGTCTTTGTTTTCGATGGCGTCCAATATCCCGTCCTGGGCGTTCCACACGTCGCCCGGGGGCATGGCGAGCCCGCCGAACATGAGCTTGAAAAGCTTGAAAGGGGGTTTTACGGTGTTGAGTATCAGGGTCAGGATCATGTTGTCGGCGACCCTTGCCAGCATCTCGTAGAACTCGAAGTCCTGGTTAACGGCCGCTGATTCGTCCGAATCAGGCTCCCTCATGCTCTCGACGTTCTGCCTGACCGCCCTGATCTCGTCTTTCGTGGAGTTTTTCGCCGCCAGCTCGACGATTTTCAGGCATAGGATGGTTCTTACTTCCAGGATGTCCGCGAATATTTTGAGCCGGTCCAGTGACTCGTCGTGGAGCAGGTACTTGACAACCTCGACGCTGGCGGTCTGGAAAAAATCGAGGACCCTCGTACCGTCGCCGTGGCGAATGGACACCAGACCGAGCTGCTGAAGGAGTTTCAACCCTTCCCTCAGGGAGCTGCGGTTCACTCTCAGCTGTTTGGCGAGCTCCCGCTCCGGCGGAAGTTTCTCCCCGGGCTTGAAGGTCCCGTCGAAAATCCGCTTTCGAATGCTGTCCGCTATTTCTTCCGCAAGTATTTTCTTGTGGATGGGGCCTATCGGATTGTCTTTATACATGGTCGCCTGGAAGCCCCCCCATATTGCGCCTCCGCCTCAGTCTTTTGAACAGGCTTCCTTTTCATAGCAGTAGACGATCCTGTGACAGTTCGGGCACTGGATCATGCGGTCACCACGGAGCAGAATGTTGTAGGTTTGAGGCGGCAGCATCATGTGACAGCCCTGGCATATGCCGTCAATGGCGTACACGATGGCCCTGGGTTTTCGCTGCCGTATCTTCTCGTAGATACTCAGGTTGCGCTTGTTAATTTCCAACTTCAGCTTCTGCCTGTCCCTATCCAGTTTTTTGCGGTTTTCTTCCATTCCGGCGGATTTTTTAAAGCTCTCCGTCTCCAGTCCCTCGAATTCCTGCTGCAAAACCCCGTATCGCTCCTCTTTCTGGTTGATCGATTCCGTGGTCTGATCGATCACCTCCATGATATGGATGGCTTCTTCTTCCCTCTCGTTCAGGGCCCGTTTGATCGTTTCTATCTCCCTCTGAGCGGCATTCGCTTCCCTTTCGTTCCTCGCTCCGGCGAGCTTGGCCTTGCTCTTGGCCAGCAGCTCTCTTTGCATATCGATCGCCCTCTCGTGCTCACGTTGCCATTTTTCC
>JBDRLK010000508.1:0-5399 GCA_043813155.1 Pseudomonadota bacterium
CGCAGTAGGCGGTTCGCGCAAAAGAAAAATATCACTGATTATTAATGCCGTCCTAATCAAATCCTAACATTTGTTCAGTATATATTACCCGGAAACACCAGGAGGAAAAGATGAGATCAGCAAGACGTTTCATGCCCATGGCGATCGCCGCCGCCGCCTTGTTTCTCGTCGTGATGCCTGCCGCTGTTTTCGGTGAGGAGCCAAAAACGGAAAAAGACCGGGAACCTGAACCTGAAGCCGGAAAAGAGAAAGAGGCTGCCGCGCTTCCCCACGCGGACGACGTGAAAACCTGGGAAAAGGCCTGCACGTTCATCAAGATGTTCAAGTTCGAGACGCTGTGGTACCTGCACTACAGGTACGGCAGGCAGGCCATTGACTCAAAAGACCTCGAGGCTGGCTACGAGCAGTACAACACGTTCAACATCGGCCGCGGGTACCTGACCATGAGGGTCGAGCCCGTCAAGTGGTTCGAAGGCCGCATCACGCTCGACGCCCACCAGGACGAGAGCGGGGACATGAAGATCAGGCTCAAGTACCTCTACGGCAAGTTCACGGTGCCCTTCGAGTCGAAAATCCTGACCGACCCTTACCTCGAGTTCGGGATCGTCCACATGCCGTGGCTCGACTACGAGGAGCACGTAAACTGGTACCGCTGCCAGGGCACCATGCTCATGGAGCGCAACAAGCTGTTCAACTCCGCGGATTTCGGCGCCACCTTCGGCATGCTGCTGGGAGAAAAGCTTCCCGACAAGTACCGGGAAGAGGTCAACGGCAAGTACCCGGGCACGTGGGGAAGCCTCGCGCTCGGCGTGTACAACGGCGGAGGGTACCACGCAGTCGAGGAAAACTCGGGCAAGAGCTTCGAGGCGCGCCTCAGCGTAAGACCGCTGGGCTTCGTCTTCCCGAACATCCAGCTCAGCTATTTCGTCATCATCGGCCACGGGAACGTGGAAGGGACGGACGACTACAACCCCCCGAAGTGGAGGAGCCACACGGCCATGGCGAGCTTCGAGCACAAGGTCCTGGTCCTGACAGGCCAGTTCGTCTGCGGCGAGGGCAACCAGAAGGGGGATTTTACGACGTGGGACAGGGCTGCCGATCCCGACACGGGAGAGGAGAGCGTCATCGGCATCGAGGACGTGCACGATTACATGGGCGCCTCCGGGTTCCTGGAGGTGAAGCTTCCATGGATCAAGTCGTCGCTCATCGGGCGCTACGACTGGTTCGAGAAGGAAGGCAAGGCAACGCAGCGCATCATCAGCGGGTACGCATTCCATTTCCACGAGCTGCACAAGAACTTCATCCTGCTCGACGTGGATTACGTGATACCGGACAGCTCCATCGAGTTTGCAGAAAATTACTATGAGGTCAAGCTTACGCTTCAGATCAAGCTGTGAGCATGGCGTGGATAATTGAAAACAGGAAGGTGGATATCATGACAGCGAGTGCATGGGGACCATTTTTTACACCGCTTATCTGGATGCTGACAGTCTGTATTGCCGTGGGCTGCAAGCCGAATCAGGAGCCCGGGCCGGCGACCGGTGAGAGCGGGGAAGCAGACGGGGCGGGAGACTCCATGGACCTCAAGGGCGTGTCGCTCAACGGCGCGGGCGCTTCGTTTCCCTTTCCCATCTACTCGCAGTGGGCGTCCAAGTTCAACAGGATGACGGGCCTGAAGCTCAACTACCAGTCCATCGGGTCGGGCGGCGGCATCGCGCAGATCAAGGCGAGGACCGTGGATTTCGGCGCTTCGGACGCGCCCCTGGAGAAAGAGGGGCTCGACGAGAGCGGCCTGCTGCAGTTTCCAATGGTCATGGGAGGCGTGGTCCCCGTGGTCAACCTGGAAGGCGTCAGGGAGGGCGAGCTCAAGCTGTCGGCCGCGGTTCTCGCCGACATCTGCCTCGGGAAGATCACGAGGTGGAGCGACGCGAAGATAAGGGAATCCAACGAGGGCGTGCCCGTGCCCGACAAGGACATCACCGTTGTCCACAGGGCCGACGGGTCGGGCACGACCTGGATCTTTACCAGCTACCTGACAAAGGTCTCGGAGGAATGGAAGGAGAAGGTCGGCACGGGCAAGGCGGTGTCGTGGCCCGTGGGCGTGGGCGGAAAGGGCAACGAGGGCGTGGCCGCAAACGTGCAGAGGATCGCGGGCTCGATAGGGTACGTCGAGTACGCCTACGCGCTCCAGAACAACATTCCCTGCGTGCGGCTCGAGAACCGGGCGGGCAAGTACGTCAAGCCGACGATCGAGACGTTCCAGGCGGCCGCGGCCAACGCGGACTGGGAAAATGCCCCGGGCTTTTACATGGTCCTGACAAACCAGCCGGGCGACGAGAGCTGGCCCATCACGGGCGCGTCGTTCATTCTCCTGTACAAGGATCAGAAAGACGCGGCCGTGGCCAAACCCTTGCTCAGCTTCTTCGACTGGTGCTTCAAGCACGGCGCCGGGGACGCGGAAAAGCTCCACTACGTCCCCATGCCGGAAAAGGTCGTTTCTCTCGTGCAGAAGGCCTGGAGCAATGAGATCAAGACCGGCGGAAAACCGGTCTGGCAGCCCTAGGCATCGATGAAAGACGGGCACAGAGCAATGGCAGCCGCAACGAGAAAGGAAGATCTTGTTTTCCGGCTGATTACCGCTTTCTGCGCCCTGCTCGTCATCCTCGTCATGGCGGGCCTTTTCATCGAGCTCGTCAGGCATTCGAAGCTGTCCCTGCAGGCCTTCGGGTTCGATTTTCTGCTCAGTGAAAAGTGGAACCCCGTGACCGGCGAGTTCGGGGCGGCCAGCAGCATCTATGGAACGATTGTCTCCACGGTCATCGCCATGGTATTGGCCGTACCCCTGAGCCTGGTCATCGCCCTTTTCCTGGTCGAGCTGGCGCCTCCCCGATTGAGCAGGGTCGTGGGGTACGGCGTCGAGCTCCTGGCCGCAATACCGAGCATCATCTACGGCATGTGGGGGCTTTTCGTGTTCGCGCCCTTCATGGCCGGGCACGTGCAGCCTTTGTTCGCGAAAACGCTGGGCTTTCTGCCCCTGTTCAAGGGACCGCCCATGGGCATCGGGATGATGACGGCCGGGATCATCCTGGCGCTCATGGTTCTTCCGTTCATCAGCGCGGTCATGCGCGATGTTTTCCGGATGGTGCCGCCGGTCGTGAAGGAGTCGGCCCACGGCATGGGCGCCACCACCTGGGAGGTCATGTCGAAAGTGACAGTGCGATACGGCATGCGCGGCCTCCTGGGCGCTTCCTTTCTCGGCCTGGGCCGGGCCATCGGCGAAACCATGGCCGTTACCTTCGTGATCGGCAACAACCACTCGATCAGCGCGTCGCTCTTCTCGCCGGGCAACAGCATCGCCTCCACGCTTGCCAACGAGTTCACAGAGGCGGCCGAGCCGCTCTACCTGAGCGCCCTCGTGGAGCTCGGCCTCGTCCTGTTCATCGTCACGCTCATCATCCAGGTCATCGCGCAGCTCTGGCTGGGGCAGGCGCAGAAAGGTGCGGGCAGCGGCTTTTGATGCTTCGTTCGAAATCATGGCGGCGGGGCAAGGACATGACCGTCAAGGTCGTTTCCAGCCTGGCCGCTCTCGCGGGCATCGCGGCTCTGGCCTGGATCCTGTACGAGGTCATTGCGCGGGGAGCGTCCGCCATCAACTGGGATTTCTTCACCAGCCTGCCCGAGCCGCCGGGCGTGGAAGGAGGCGGCGTGGCCAACGCCATCGTTGGGACGGCGCTCATCACCGGGCTTGCCACGATCCTGGGCGTGCCCGCGGGCATCCTTGCGGGCGTGTATCTCAACGAGTTCGGCCGGAAATCCAGGATCGGCAACATGGTCCGGTTCTGCGCCAATGTCATGATGGGCATCCCGTCCATCATCGTCGGCCTCTTCGTCTATACCGTCCTCGTGGTCCCGGTGGGGCATTTTTCGGGCTATGCCGGGGCCGCGGCCCTGGCGATCATCATGATGCCCATCGTTGCCAGGACGGCCGAGGACATGATGGGCCTCGTGCCCAACGAGCTTCGCGAGTCCGCCCTGGCCCTGGGCGCGGCCCGGTGGAAGGTGACGCTGGGCATTGTCTTCAGGGCCGCGAAGACGGGGCTCATCACGGGCGTGATCCTGTCCGTGGCCAGGGTAAGCGGCGAGACCGCGCCCCTGCTGTTCACGTCCTTGAACAGCCCCTACTGGACCGTGAACCCGGCCGAGCCCACGGCCAATCTCACGGTCACGGTTTTCAACTTCGCCATGTCGCCTTACCCCATCTGGCAGCAGACGGCCTGGGGGGCTTCGCTCTTGATTATTGCGGCCGTCCTGATCCTGACCATTGTTACCCGTTTTGTCTTCAGGGAGAAAAAGAAATGAGCGCAACACCATCAGCGCCCGCGGCCTCGCGCCCCGGACCGCTTCGAAAGCCCGAGGTAAGGGACGCCGACGACAGGGAGGACTCGGCGGTGATCACCGAGGTCAAGATCTCGGTGAGGGGCCTGAACTTCCACTACGGAAGCCGCCAGGCGCTCCACGACAACGACATCGTCATAGCGGCCAATAAGGCCACGGCCATCATCGGGCCTTCGGGCTGCGGAAAATCCACGCATATCCGCGTGTACAACCGCATCTACGAGCTCTACAGGGACCAGCGCGCCGCGGGCGAGGTCATGCTGGACGGCGAGAACATTCTTTCGCCGGCCACCGACCTGATCACGCTGCGCAGGAAAGTGGGCATGATATTCCAGAAACCCACGCCCTTTCCCATGAGCGTGTTCGAGAACGTAGCCTACGGCCTGCGGCTTCATTACAGGCTGTCGAAAAGCGATCTGGCCGAACGGGTCGAGAAAGCCCTCGGGGCCGCGGCCCTGTGGAGCGAGGTCAGGGACCAGCTCGACAAGCCGGGGACCGCGCTGTCCGGCGGCCAGCAGCAGAGGCTGTGCATCGCGCGCGCCATTGCCGTCGAGCCCGAGGTGCTGCTCATGGACGAGCCCACGTCGGCCATCGATCCTTTGGCCACGTCCAAGATCGAGGAGCTTGTGCACGCGCTCAAATCGAGCTATACGATCGTCATCGTCACGCACAACATGCAGCAGGCGGCCCGCATATCCGATTTCACGGCCTTCTTTTTCGAGGGCCGAATCGTGGAGTTCGGGCCCACGAAGCATATTTTTACGAACCCGTCGAAAAAACAGACGGAGGATTACATTACGGGCCGATTTGGATAGAATCTGCACACGTCGGGTAAGGGAGGCTTTAGCCTCCCGGGCGACTGAAGTCGCCCCTACCCAAATACAGAGGAAGCACCATGGGTCAAAGACTGCACAGGGAAATTGACAAGCTCAAAAAAAAGCTGCTGTCGCTCGGCGCGAGGGTGGAGGAGAGCGTCCACCTGGCCGTCAAGTCCATCGAGACGC
>JBDRLK010000509.1:0-5362 GCA_043813155.1 Pseudomonadota bacterium
CGAAATGTCCTCGAACCTAGGCTGCAGGCAGTTTCGTGATTTACTCGAGTGTCTTAAGGGTGGTGATGAAGGGTGCGACCCTCTTATCAGGGACATGTGCGACCCGCCCCCTGATTGTGTGGAGGGTATTGACTGCATCCCTCCCGTTGACTGCGAAAACCTTGAAAAATGGCCACCGGACGACGGCTCATTGCTGGACACCCTGTGGGACACGGCATCAGCGCTGCTCATGTTCAACGATGAATACTATGTGCCCTCGCTCGATCCCGAGGACTACGCGGTCGACGGTATCGAGCAGACCCTTTGGACGAACACCTTCGCGGCCCTTGGCCTGGAGGCCCTCGCCGATCTTTGCACAAGCTATCCGGAGACCCTGGCTTGCACTGTTGACTACAAGACCGAGGCGCAAAACATTAGACAAGCTGTTAATGACAACCTTGTAGATGACTCTGACTGTATCGATTCCGGGTTCTGCTTCGGGCTCACGATGGACGGGGAAAAAAAGGCCGTTCACGACAATCACGACATGATGGCATTTCAATGGCCGTTCGAATATTTCAATGACAGCACGCCCGAGCCCGGCGATGATTTATTCGACCTGAACGAAAATAACATCCATAGGTTAATGGCCCTTTTCCGTAAAATAGAAGGGAATATCGCTGCGTACGACTGCGGTGAACGCTGCACCAAGTGTCTCTGGTCCCCCCAGTACCTCTACCAGATGGGGTTCGCAAAGAAATATTGCGAGCTTATCCCCGAACTGATGAATTGCGATAAATATGATAAGAGCGCGCGAACAGCATGGATTGGAGATATGCTTGACAATCACATGTATATCCCGGACACGTTCAGGCCCGACAACCTAGGTCTCGTGGGGGCGTCGCGGCCCCTTGGCTGGAGCCAGGCGATCGCCCTCATGATCCTTTTAAATGAAACCGAGCCCGAAATCCCGGCTGAGGTGGAGGACAACTTCTTCTATCCTCTCGACGTGGGAAACTCGTGGACCTACGACGTCAGCGTTGACGGGACGGCCGGCACGTGGACGCGAACGATCGACGACCACGTTACCTGGAACGAGCTTCCGGTCGCCATGGCAGTTGACGCATTCAACCTCGACGGGTTTGAGTTTTCGGCCTTTGCGTACATCTTCTCGAACGACGGGATGGTGCGGCTGTTCGGGCAGGCCGTACCCGTGCCCGAAGGCAGCAGGAGCGACACCTTCACGCCGCCGCTTCCGGTCGTGTGGGCCGGCCTTGTCCCTGACGATGCGAGGACCGAAACCGGGCTTCTACTCACGGAAATAACAGGCATGGAGCCGGTAACGCAAAACTACTCGGCCGATCTTGGCATTGATGCGTTTCTGCCGAGCTTCAGCACGCCGGGCGAGGATTTCATTGCCTGCTACAGGCTTGCCTATGACATTACGGTGGAAAGCGTGCAAAGCGGCGACGGAGAGCTGGTGTTCTGTCCCCAGGTCGGGCCTGTGTACGGCCAGGGCCAGGGCTATCCCGTGGCTCTGCCGGGCCAGGATTACGAGCTCATGCTAAGTAGCCGAAATTTTTAACCTGGGATGAAAAGGGAGAGGATAACTATGAAAAAAATTGTCATCATCGCTTTTACCGGCATCGCTGCCCTTGCCTTTATCAGCATGGACATGGACTCCTGCATCGATCTCGGCGGAGATCCTATGCCGGGGCCTGAGAAAATACTCGACAGCCCGGACGTCCAGGGAGCGATCGCCGACTCAGGGTTCCAGGTGAACGAGGGAGACACTCCACCCACGATCACCGGATCCTACTACCCCCTGAGGGGGGAGATCACGGACTCCCTGCACGGCAGGCCGGCCGGAAGCGAGATCGACTCGCCCGGCGCGTGCCTCTACAACCAGGAGGGCGGCACGATCGACTACATGGAGTACGGCATGGACACGGGCACGGGCAACTACATCACGGGCCACGACGACAAGTTCACGGTCTACGAGGAAGGCCAGGGCGCCACGTACATGTTCTCGGGAACAAAAACCGGGGAGGGCCTGAACCGCGTCACGGGCCTCGTGGTCTACGAGTTCAACTGGCTCGACCCCTACACGGGCCGGACCGCGCTTGTCGACCCGGTGACAGGGGAGGAGGTCGACGAGTCGTGGGAGTACTCCGAGACCGAGTGGACGCTCGAAGGCCCGGAATGCAGATAAGAAAAGGATAGTAAAGACCGATAATAAATATTTGAAAAAAAAGAGAACTGTACAGGCAATTTCACTCCCGTGCCAAGCCCGGGCCGTTTTCGCGGCTCATCCGGCATAGCCGGCCGGACATGGGACGGGGCACGGAGTGAAATCGCGCGTCACGACGGGCATGTGAAGAAATCCAGGATTCGGGGAACCTGCCTCCGGCTCTTGTGGGTTTGCGCCCGCCGCTCGGCGCGCAGCACAAAACCACGGGAACAATGAAGGAGGCAGTCATGAAAAGCAAGCCGGGATTCACAACCGCTCTTTTACTCGCGGCCATCGCTGTCGCCCTGCCGCTCGCGGCCTGCGGCAACGGTGGCGGAAACGGGGATATCGACCTCGACAACCTGTTCGATTTCCCGGACACCTATGATGTCCCTGTCGACAACCCGATCGACAACCCCGTAGACAACCCGCTGGACAACCCGGTGGACACGCCCATCGACGTGCCGCCCGACACGCCGACGGGATGCTACCCGCCCTGCACCGAGGGAAGCTGCTGCGGAAGCAGCTGCGTGAACCTGGGAAGCGACCCGGCCAACTGCGGCACGTGCGGAAACGTCTGCCTTGGCGGGCAGGTGTGTCTGGCCGGCATATGCGCGGCCTGCACGCCCGACTGCACGGGAAAAACCTGCGGCAGCAACGGGTGCGGCGGGACCTGTGGAACCTGCCGGGCCGACGAGGCGTGCATCGACGGTAGCTGCGAGGACTGCGCGGGCTCGTGCGAGGGCCGCGACTGCGGGGACGACGGATGCGGCCACTCGTGCGGCGCGTGCCCCGAGGGCCAGGCATGCAGCGAGGGCGCGTGCGTGTCCTGCGAGCCCGACTGCACGGGCGCGGACTGCGGGGACAACGACGGGTGCGGCGGCTACTGTGACGGCGGCTGCCCGGGCGGCGGCACGTGCAGCGACGGCATCTGCATCGGAGGCTGCGTTCCGAGCTGCACGGGCCGCGAGTGCGGCAACGACGGGTGCGGCGGCTCCTGCGGCTCTTGCGATCTTCCGTGGAAATGCGGCAGGGGAGGCGTGTGCGAGTGCGCCGAGCTCTGCACGACCGAGGGACGCGAGTGCGGGTTCGACGGGTGCGGCAGCACGTGCGGCGAGTGCACGGACGGCGAGGTGTGCGCGGACGGGGCCAGCGGCGCGGTCGTGCCCACGTTCCTTTGCCTAGACCTCTCGGTCGGCTGCGCGGACGGCACAAGGGAGGGGTTTACCAACCAGACCATCTACCCGGACATCGCTTCCTGCAAGGCAGCCTGGGAGGCCCAGAGCATGCGCACGACTCGCACGGGCGCTCTTTGCGGCAACAGCCTGGGTTCCTGCATGGTGCCCGAGGACGCCTGCTCTCCCGGCTGGCATATTTGCATGAAGAACGGCTGGCCCGGGGATCTTGCGGACAGAGTGACGGGAGAGGACTGCAATTCACCAATTGCGGGGAGTGGAAATTTCGCGGCTGGATCAAGTAATTCTGTTGGCAATACTGATTGTACTTTACCTTTGCCGTGCAACACGCGAGATGCCATCTGCTGCGGAGCGAATTGCCAGCGCGACCCCCGTTGGTGTGATAGCAATAATGATTGCGTATGGAGCAATTCAACTGCCTGCGCCGACGATTGGGATTGCAATAATACGGACAGTATAAACGACGGCGTCCTATGCTGCCAGGACCCGCCCGTGGTCGGGCATTAACGCAAACCAGGGGGGATCGATCATTAACAAAGGAGAAAAGAGATGAAAAGAGTAAAAGCAATTATTGTCCTCCTTGCCGTGGCGTGCGCTTTGCAGGCCTCGTGCGGCGTTCCGGGAAAGGGCGTGCAGAGCGCAGCGGACGTGCTGCCCGAGGCATGGAGTTCCGCTGACTCTATCATGTGCGTCCAGCCGCAGAAAACCGTGGGCGAGGCGCTCAGGGACGCGGCCCTTTCCGAGTGGATCGGTTCAACGGAGAAGATCGTGTACGTCCAGGGGTTCGGCGACCAGGACCTGTGGAACCACCAGTGCGGCTTTCCGGCCGGACCCTGTGTTTGCGGCAGGCGCGACGTGGTGCTCGCCTCGATCGCCGGCCTGGCCGTCAACAGCAAGGGGGGCAAGTACGCCACCTTCAGGTACGACCCGGCAACAAAAAAAACGAGTATGGACCTGACGTTCCTGGTCTATATGACGAGGAAAAGCGAGAAGCAGGGCGAGTGCGCGAGCGTCGAGATGTCGCTGCTGAAAGGCGTCAAGAAGTACGTCCTGGAAAAGCAGATATGCCTCGACCAGCCGGCAAAGGACCAGTTCTTCGAGCTTTCAAAGCCCGAGCCCGAGGCGGCGCCTGCAGCCGAAGGGGGGGAAAGCGATGAGACAAAGTAATGGGGCAGCGGTCGTCCTTGTAGTTGCCGCGCTCACGGCCCTGGCTAACGCCGGGTGCGAGAAATCCTACGAGGTTACGGTCAGGGACCCCCGGCTCGTGAGCCTGGAGATGAACGGGAAAACGCTCCCGGAGGAGGGAGAAAAGTCCGCCATGCTCGAGGACTACCTGCCCGACGACGAGAAAAAGGCCTTCAGGGACATGGTCGCCATGGGCGCCGGGCCCCTGCCTCACGTTCTGACCAGGACGGACAGCGGAGCCATGATGATCGCCACGGGCTACGATTTCGGCGGGGCCCATGGAAGGAAGGCCTACGTGGTCGATCTTCTCGATTCCGACGGAAAGATGAAGGTCAAGGCCATGCCGCCGGGCTGGAAGAAGAGCGGAGAGCTGAGGATTCCCCACGTGATATCAGAGACCGGCTATGCCGGCGGCATGAGCATCGATTTCTCCTACGAGACCAATCTCGTGACCAGGATCGAGAACGTCGAGGCGGTGGCCAGGCTCACGGACACGAGCGACGCGGCCTACGGCTTCGGCGGCACGCTTATTACCACGGGGTTCCTGACAGCCATAGTCGGCATTGCCGTGCTGGCAAAAACGGACGAAAAGGATGCCGGGTGGGGCATCATGGGCGGCGGGCTGGGGGCCGCAGCCCTGGGGATCGTGCTGTGCGTCCTTGCGGTGAAGGTCCCCGGCTTTTCAAAGCTTCAACGGACCATTTACACACAGGGGGAAAGCCAATGAGAAGAGCATCCTTTCCGTCGTCGTTCTTCGGCGCCGCTTTCATTC
>JBDRLK010000510.1:0-5834 GCA_043813155.1 Pseudomonadota bacterium
GCTATGACGATCAGCTCCTGCGCATTGAGATCACTGCGCAGGAGGCGGGCCACGGACCGCTCTATGCCGTATTTTTCCCGAAGCCGCAGGCTCATGTGAATCTCATTGGTTTCCTTGTCAAAATCAGGCAGAAGCTCGCAATCCGTCATAGTAAAAGGCTCGCCAAGCGCTTTTACCACGGCCTCCTTGCAGCAGAAGCAGGCGCACAATCCCAGTGCCGGGTCGGGAAGCGTCCGAACATGGTCTGCTTCTCTTTCGGAAAATACGAAATCAGGAGGATTGTCCCCGCCCCCGGCCCATTTATGAAAGCGGTCGATCCGTTCGAGGTCGATTCCGCATGCCAGAAGGTTCAGGGAAGTTTCAAAGCTCCACGTTGAGGATATCATCGCCATGCTTGACAATTTTCATGGTCAGGTCGATGACCTGGCCGATCGTATTGGCAGGCCTTTTCATGAGGTGCTTGCCGAGCGTTTTCAGCTCGATGGAGAGTCCGTATTTTTTCCGCACGATTTCGAGAAGGGAAAGCAGCATCAGGGAATCCCCCTCGAGGTCTTTGATGATGTCCGTTTCCTCGGTTATGCCGTCCCTTTCAACATCGCACTCCTCTGAGAAGAAGTCGAGGATCAGCGCTCTGATTTCCTCCGGGATCTTCTGGTCAATCGCTTGCTGCATTTTCAACCTGCTCCTCCCTCCGTCGGTAAAAAGACATCCCACTATATGATATAAACATTCATTAAGCAATAAGATTGTCAAAAAACAAGGCCCGACCCCTTTATGCCGGAAGGAATCTATACTATATTCACACCAAATCCATGAAAAAAGTTCTTCTTGTCAACACCAATATGGCCAGGGCTCCTTACCCGGCCCCCCCAATCGGCATCAGCCTGGTTGCGGCCGGCCTGGAGGGAAAGTACGAGGCCAGGGTTTATGACGGGACATTTGCCGGCGGGGGGGGTCTGCCGGCCGTGCTCGAGGAGTTCAAGCCTGATTACGTGGGCGTCGGGATCCGCAACATAGATGATTTCGTCACACGCCAGGGCGGCAGCTTTATAGAATCCATCCATGATGAGTTCATCCGGCCGTTGAAGGATGCATGCTCCGTGCCCCTGATCCTGGGAGGAGCCGGGTTCAGCCTGTTTCCGGCCCGGCTCATGGAGCTTTTCAAGGCTGATTACGGCATCGTGGGAGAGGCCGACACGGTGTTTCCTGCGCTCCTGCGGGCCCTGGACGCCGGTGAAGACACGGCGATTCCCGGCGTTGTGGCGCGCACCGACGAGGGGGTGATTTCAGCGGAAAGGGTGAGCCCTGCCGAGGGCCGGCTCAATATTCGGTTTTCGAATATTGACCGGAAGGTGGATTACGGGCCCTATCGCGGGAGGGGGTCGTATCCCGTGCAGACCAAGCGCGGCTGCGTTCATCGCTGCATCTACTGCACCTATCCCTTTGTGGAGGGCAATCGCTACCGGGTTCGCCCGCCTTCCGATGTGGTTGATGAAATCGAGGAGGCCTCGCGCCGCCTCGGTGCGGTCACGTTCGAGTTTGTCGATTCCACGTTCAATGACCCGCCGGGGCATGCCGAAGAGATCTGCCGCGAGATTGCGCGGCGAAAGCTGGACGTCCGGCTCAGGACCATGGGCGTGAACCCGGCAAACGTCACGGCCCCGCTTCTGGATCTCATGAAACAGGCCGGCTTCGCCCAGATCGACTGCACTCCCGACTGCGCCTCGCCCGGCATGATCGCCAGGATGCGCAAGAACTTCAGCAGGGAGACACTGGAAAAGGCGGCCGGGCATATCAGGGACCAGGGGATGCCGACCATGTGGTTCTTTATTTTCGGGGGTCCGGGAGAGACGCGGGAAACATTCCTTGAATCGCTGGATTTCATCGACAGGTTTATTGTCCCGGAGGACATGGTCCACATGACCGAAGGCCTGCGCGTTTATCCGGGCACCGGGCTTTTCGACACGGCCCTTGCGCAGGGGATCGTACAAGAGTCCGACAACCTCATCGAGCCTTTTTATTACGTCTCGCCCGGGCTGGGCGCCGGGACGCTTGCACGGCTCGTGCGCCGCGCTGCCGCGGATCGTCTCAATTGCGTGCCCTCGAGCGAATCCGCGCCCGGCCCGGCCATGATGAAAGAAGCCGTCAGGATCAGGGAGGCGGAGGGCCTGACCGAGCCCATGTTCCGCACGCTGCTTCGTCTGCGCCGCAAGGCAATGCGATAGGCGGCTCCTAATCCACGTCGTCGGGATTGTAATAAAATTCGTCGCGGGACACGTCGAGCCCGCTGCCGAGCTTGCTCTGAAGGACCCCGAGGAACATGGTTTTATGGATCTTGTCGGACGGGAACTTCGATGCATAGAAGCCCGCGCGCTTGAGATTCACCAGCGTTGAGTACCCTGCTTTCCTGATCTCCCCGAGCGCCCTGGTGACGTCCTCGCCGTCGATCGTGGGGTGAACGAAGTTGATCGACCGGCTGTTGTCCAGCTTGTTTTCCTTGCGCAGCCTGGCATACAGACGGGTTCCCGGAAGAACCTTGATCGGGAAGACTGTGGGAAGGATGTTCATTTCCATGCAGAAATCGAGCGTCCTGTAATAGGTGTCTATCGTGTCGTCCTCGTATCCGATGATGAACCAGCCCGAGATGATGATGCCCTGATCCTGGATGAACCTGATGTTTTCCTTCATCTGCTCGACCGCCCTGTCGGCGCTGCTCGCGCCTGCTTTCGCAAAAGCCCCCGAGCTTTTCAGCGTGGCCGGGTTGATGGACTCCATGCCGATGGCGGCATAGATCAGGCCGGATCTCGCCGCTTTCTTTATAACATTGCGGCCCTTCGGGTCGGCCGCGGCATCGAGGTTTGCCTGGCCGGTCCAGAACCTCGTCTTTTTCAGCCCGGCGACGGCGTCATAAAGATCCAGGTAATAATCGTAGATGACGGGCTTGCCGAAAACCGAATCGTCCAGCAGGTAGTAATAATTCCTGAACGTTTCGATCTCGGCAATGACGTTGTCGATCGGGCGCGTCCTGTATTTTTTCCCGAACAGCCTGGTGACCGAGCAGAAGTCGCAGTCGATGGGGCACCCCCTGGCGGCGAACACGGTATCGAAAACATATTTCTTGCTGAAGAGATGACGCATCGCCATGGGGACGCCGGCAAGATCGACGTAGGAGTCGATCCTGTGAACGCTGCGGTCCCCGGCATCGAGAGGCAGCGGCCCGCACACGTAAAAATCCTCGAGGCTTCCCCGCTCGGCGTGCTTTACGATGACGGGCCAGGTGAGCTCTCCCTCTCCCACGGCGACGGCATCGGCATGCCTGATGGCCCGGTGCGGCACGGCCGAGATCTGCGGGCCCCCGAGAACGACCTTGACGCCGCGCCTGCGGTACTCGTCCGCGATCTCATAGGCCCGCTTCTCGCCCGTGAACCTGACGCTGATGCCGACAAGATCGGTCGGCCTGTCGTAGTCCGGCTCATCTTCCCAGAGCAGGTCCACGAGGCGGTAATCGTGACCGGGCGCGGCAGCGGCGAGAAGGGGCAGGGACAGCGGCATGAACGGGTCGTTTTTTCTGAGCGGGTCCGTGAGCGAAGCCGCGAGGATGAGCGTGATTCTCATGATGCAAGCTCAATCTAAGAAACTTCACACGGTTTGTAAAGCTTTTTGCTTCCGCGGGTTGCGGGCGACTGAAGTCGCCCCTACCCGCGCGGGGTAGGGGAGGCTTTAGCCTCCCGTTCGTCTTTACAATTTATTCACCGGTGTTGATAAAAGCTCTAAAAAATGTTTTTATACGTGCCTGTTGCACCGGAGGCCCATGCGATGAAGGTTCATATTATTTTTCCCAGGTGGCCGAAGATTCCAGAGCAGACGCCTTTCGAGCTTCCGCCGCTGGGCTATATCCAGGCCGCCGCATGCGTGCCTGACGGGATCGAGGTCGGGGCGACAAACGATCATGTCCAGGAAGTCGACCTCGACGGCGACTATGACCTGGTAGGGATCTCCCTGATGCTTTCATGCCAGGCGCCGCGCGCGTACGAGCTTGCAAAAGAGTTCAGGGCCAGGGGCAAGACGGTCGTTCTCGGCGGCCAGCACGTGAAGCTCCGCCCCGAGGAGGCGATGGAGCACGCGGACGCGATCGTCGTTGGAGAAGCGGAAGGCGTGCTCGAGCAGCTGGTAGAGGACTTCAGGGCCGGGAGCCTGAAGAAACGATACGAGCGTGAGAATTTCGCGCGTGCCGGCCAGATACCGTTTCCCAGGCGCGACCTCCTCAACAAGGAGGAGCTGTACACGGTCAGGGGATGGGAGATGGTGGACCTCCTGCAGACCTCGCGGGGCTGCGGCTTCAAGTGCTATCCCTGCAGCGTCTATTACCTGGAGGGCGGGGAGCACAGGATGTGGGACCTCGATCACACCGTGGCCGACGCCGAGCGGTGCTCTGAGCGGATTTTCATCGTCGACAACTCCATGGACCAGAACGTTCCCTATCAGAAGGAGCTCATGAGCGCTCTTTCCGGCCTGGGGAAAAGGTTTATCTCGCACCCGATCAACCCCAGCCACGAGGTGTTGAAGCTGGCGCAGAAAGCCGGGTGGTGGTACGTTTACCTGGCCATCTTCAAGATAAGCCAGAAGGTGCGGGAAAGAATAAAGATGTACCATGATTACGGCATCGGCGTCGAGGGCACCATCATGCTGGGGGTCAACGACCAGGATGAGGACGCGATCCGTAGGCTCGTGGATTTTCTTCTCGACATCGATCTCGACCTGGCCGAGTTCACCATCCTCACGCCCTTTCCTCACACGAGGACCTGGAAGCATCTCGAGGAAGAGGGGCGCATCATCGACCGCGACTGGAGCCATTACAATGCCTCCCACGTGGTTTTCAAGCCTGCCCGGATGACGCCGGAAAAACTGCAGGAGCTCTACCAGGAAGCGTGGAAAACATTTTACGCAAAGGAATCCCAGGAATTGAAAATGGGAAAGCTCCTGCTCAGCGTGCTCAAATCCTCAGGAAAGCGCCGCCGCGCCCTGGACAGGGAAGAGCTGAAGAAATGAAAAAAAAGGATGACATAACGATACACGACAAGTCGCACCGCTGCGTTCTCTATGACACGGACGACGACGGCAAGTGCGTTGCCGCGATGAAGAGCCCCGAAGTCGCCGGGGAGCTCGCGGACGAGTGGTACAAGGCCAAGGACAGAACGTGGAAGAAGATCAAGGCAGAAGTGCTTCAGGGCGGGAGCAGCCCGATACGCCTGTATCTTGAATATAACCACATGACGCTGAAGGACATGGCCGCGCGCGTGGGCGTCGGTGTATCAGTTCTTAAGAAGCACATGACCATGGAGGGGTTCGAGGAGCTGGACATCAGGATGCTCAAGAGATACGCCAAGGTCTTCGATATCCCCCTGTGTAATTTTTTCCAGTTCCTCGAGTATTCGGGGAACATCACCGTTGAGGTCGCCAATTACCACGATGGGGTAATCCAGGACGCGAAGTTTTCGGCATGAACGGCCCATCTGGAGCTCGTTGAACAATGAAGCTTGTTCCCGATTATAAACATCAGATAGCTGCTCATTGCGAGTCGGGCAGCACGCGAAACCTCCTGAATCACGAGGGGGTTGAAATTTCGGAAGCCCTCGTCTTCGGGATAGGGTCGGGGCCGTTTTTCGGTTACCTGCCGTTCATGAAAACCGTAGCTTCCTTTCCCCTGGTCGTGCTTCGCGCGCCCCTCGGTGAAATTGTCAAAAACGTGATGAAAGAGGGAAGGGTAGGGCTCTTTCGAAAAGAGTTCGAATCCACGGACGAGGCCATCGCCAGGGTCAATGAAAGAATCGACG
>JBDRLK010000511.1:0-2070 GCA_043813155.1 Pseudomonadota bacterium
CATCACTGTTCCACATCCTTACTTTCTCAAACGTCTTTCCCATGGCACGTCTCCTTTTGTTCCGCTACTCCCTGCCCGACCTATCCCCGCTGGGTAGTGGAGGCTTTAGCCGCTCCCTCACGCAAAACACGGATGACACGATCCTCATCGTGGACACAGGCGATGTGATTCGTTACTCCAACTGGATGATCCCGCCTCAAACGCCCGAGGACGTGATCGGAAAGACTATCTATGAGTACGCGGCAGAGGAGCATCACGATGTCATCAGGGCGGCGTTTGCAAAAGTGTACGAAACAGGCAAACCTGAAAGTTACGTGGTTTCCTTGAACATGGAGAGGATCAACCCTCGGCTCGGCACTCTCTGGTACGGCTCGAAAATCATCCCTGTCAAAACGGGAAATGAAATCACCGGCATCATCATGATCGCCACGGACATCACGGAACGCAAGAGGGCGGAGGAGGAGCGCCTGACCCTGATGCGGGACCTGGAGACAGTCAACCGCAGGCTCGAGGAGTCCAACCGTGAGCTGCAGGACTTTGCCTACGTGGCGTCCCACGACATGCACGAGCCGCTGAGGAAGATCACGTCGTTCGGCACGCTCCTTCGCGAGTCGCTGGCAGGAAAGCTGGACGAGGACCAGGAGGAAAACTTCGAATTCATGATAGACGGCGCCGGCCGGATGCAGACCATGATCGATAACCTTCTCGCCTATGCCCGCGTTGCGTCAGCTTCGATGAAACCCGAGGCCGTGGACCTCAACGATGTCATAAAAGACCTGTCGAACGTCGAGCTGGCCGTGCTGATCGAGGAAACAGGGGGGAGACCTGCGGGTTCCCGAGGCGCTCCCGGCCGTGCAGGGCGACCCGTCCCAGGTGCGCCGGCTCCTCCAGAACCTGATCGGCAACGGGCTGAAGTTTCACAAAGACGGGACAAAACCCGAAGTTGCAGTCCTCGCCCGGAAGACGGAAGACAGCATGATACGGATCGAGGTGCAGGACAACGGAATCGGGCTCGACGAGGCCGGAAGGGACCAGGTCTTCACCATGTTCAGGCAGCTCCACTCGAGGACGCGGTACAAGGGCACGGGCATCGGCCTTTCCGTGTGCAGGAAAATCGTAAGCCGCCACGGCGGGGACATCGGCGTGGATTCAATCCCTGGCAGGGGGTCGACGTTCTGGTTCACGCTCCCCGGCCTGCAGCAAAAGGAGGCCTGATGGCCCTGGAAACCGAAAAGAAACTGCTCAAGATCCTTGTGTGCGACGATGACCCCGCGGACCGCAAGCTCGCGCGCGTTTACCTGCAGCAGATCAAGGGCCGTGAGATCGTGATGCTCGAGGCCGGGGAGTCATCCGAGATCGCGGGCGCACTGGAGAAAGGAAGGATCGACCTGGTCCTGATGGACATCCAGATGCCGGAGAAATCGGGCATGGAGTGGCTCAAGGATATCGTCGAAAAAAAGATTGCCCCCGTCGTCATCATGACCGGGTCGGGCGACGAGGAGCTGGCCGTTCAGGCGCTCCAGGAAGGCGCGATGGGCTACCTGCCGAAGGGCAGGATTTCCACCGAACGGCTGGAAAGCACGATCGACGAAGCCCTGAAGAGGTGGGGCAGCATGCAGCAGAGCCTGGCGGACTGGGACCAGCTGGAGCAGCTGGCTTTTTTCGATCCCCTGACGAAGATCCTGAACAGGCGCGCGGTTCTTCGCAAGCTGGAGGAGCAGGTCAACTCTGTCAGGCGCTACGGCGAGGGGCTCAGCCTTGTCATGCTGGATATCGATCATTTCAAGAAGGTCAACGACAGCTGCGGACATCTCACGGGGGACGAGGTCCTGGCCGGGGTTGCATCGCTGCTGAGGGGCAGCATCCGCGTCACGGACTTCGCGGGCCGCTACGGCGGAGAGGAGTTCATCGTCGTCCTGACCAGGACCCGCCTTGACGGCGCGCTCGTCGTTGCCCACAGGCTGCGGAAAATTGTCGACGAAGCGCGGACAAGGGATTGCGATGGGAACGATATCCAGGTGACCGCGAGCCTGGGCCTGACCGAATACAGGCAGGGTGACGACCCGCGTT
>JBDRLK010000512.1:0-8315 GCA_043813155.1 Pseudomonadota bacterium
CGCCGAGGGCGTGCGGCTACCGGGCACGCCGAGGGCGTGCGGCTACAGGGCACGCCGAGGGCGTGCGGCTACCGGGCACGCCGAGGGCGTGCGGCTCCAGGGCCGGGCGGACCTTCTTCAGCGCCTCGCCGGCCTGCTGTATCTGATCCCGGGTGAGCAGGGCATTGACCACGATGCGCAGCCTTTCCGTTCCTTTTGGAACCGAGGGGTAGCGGATGGCCTTCAGGAATACGCCCTTGTCTCTCAAGCTGCGCTCGATGTCCAGTGCTTTCAGCGCGCTTCCGACCTTGAGAGGAAATACGGGTCCTTCACGCGCTGCCTCGCCCCAGCCCGCGTGCTCGAGCGCCTGTTTCATGAGCCCGCAGTTCTTCCAAAGCTCCGCTCTCAGGGCCTCGCCTTCGTCGCTGAAAGCTATCTCGATCCCCCTGGCGGCCGCGCCCGTCACGGCGGGCGGAAGCGACGTGGAATAGATCAGCGTCCTGCAGCGGTTTGTAAGCATGTCCCGCACTTCACGGGGTCCCGTCACAAAGGCGCCGTAGGAGCCTATGGCCTTTCCGAACGTCCCCATGATAATGTCCGGCCTGGCGCCCTCCGGCAGCAGGGAGCTCAGTCCCTTGCCCCTCTCGCCCTTGACGCCGATGGAATGAGCCTCGTCGACAACGAAGAGGGCATGCCGTCCGGCCGCTGCCGCGCTGATCCTGCCCAGGGGCGCTTCATCGCCTTCCATGCTGAACGTCGTTTCAGTGACGACGAGCCTGTCCCTGTCCGCGCCGCCGTCCCGGTCCATGAGCTCTTCGAGGTGCGCGGCGTCCGCGTGGCCGTATATCCTTACGTCGGCTTTGCTCAGGCGGCACCCGTCCACGATGCTGGCGTGGTTGAGGCTGTCTGAATAGATAATGTCGCCGCGCGAGGCAAGGGCGCTCAATAGTCCCGTGTTGGCCAGGTATCCGGAACCGAACACCACGCAGGTCTCCACGTGAAGAGCCTCGCACAGCTTTTCTTCCAGCCGGGCGTGAAGCCGCGTTGTTCCGCAGATGAGCCTCGAGGCCCTCGAACCGCTTCCCCAGGACCGTGCGGCGCGGCAGGCGGCCTCCACGACGTCCGGATGCAGCGCCAGCCCGAGGTAATCGTTTGAAGACAGGTTGATCAAAGCGGCGCCGTCGATCATGATCGTGCTGCCCCCGGCGGGGGATGACAGGACCGCCTCCTGCCTGAGCAGGCCGCTCCCCGACATCTCTTCGATCAAGGAGCGGAAACGGGCCAGCTTATCTTTATTTCCTCTGCTCATTCCGGCTCCCGGCTCCCGGCGTCCGGCTTCTTGCGTTGCGCCGAAGGCGCCACCTTGGCAATTTCGTACCCCGCCTCCTCGATCATCTTCCTGTCCTCCAGCGGGGCCTGGCCGTTCGTGGTCAGGTAGTCTCCCACCATGGTCCCCGACGCGCCCGCGTCGAACATCTCCTTCTGCCTGTCGCCGAGGTTGACCTCCCTGCCTCCGCACACCGTGATGTGCTTGTCCGGCATGGCCAGCCGCGTGATCGCGATGATCTTCAGGCAGTCGACCGGCGCCAGGTCCCGGCGGCCCTCCAGCGGCGTACCCCTGACGGGATTGAGAAAGTTGAGAGGAACGTAGTCCGGGTCCACGTCCCGGACGGCGAAGATGAGCTCGACCCTCTGGGCCGGGGATTCCCCCATGCCGAAAATGCCTCCGCAGCAGGTGACGAGCCCCGCGTCCCTGGCCGATTCGACCATGCGCACCTCGTCGTCGAAGGAGTGGGTCGAGACGATCTCGGGGTGAAAGGACGGGGCGGTTTCCACGTTGTGATGGTAGCACTGGAGACCGGCCTGCTTCAGCATGGCAAGGATGTCGGCCGGGATCTCTCCCATGGACGCGCACCGCTTCATGCCGGTGCGGCCGGCGATCATGCGGATGGATTTTTCCAGGCACGCCAGCTCTTTTTTTGAACGCACGGACCGGCCGCTCGTCACGATGGAAAACTCTCCGGCCCCGTCCTTCTCGGCCCGCAGCGCGGCGTCGAGGATTTCATCCGGCGTCTTCAGGGGATAGACGGGCGCGTCCGTGTCGAAGTGCTTCGACTGGCTGCAGAAGCTGCAGCGTTCCTTGCAGCGGCCGCTCTTTGCATTGATGATGGCGCACAGCCGCACCTCGCGGCCGTAGTGCCGCCGCCGCACTTCCCCGGCGCGGCGGAGCAGCTCGTCCAGCTCATGTCCCTTCACGTCCATGAGCTCGCGTGCCTCTTTGCGCGCAATTCCTTTTTTCATCCTTTTTTTATCCATCTCAGGTATTTCAAAAAGCCCGGAAGATTCCCTGCCAGCATGACCAGGTTATAGGGCGATTTCACCATGAGCTTTGAATACCTGAAAAGAGTCGAAGGCCGCTCATAAAACCGCCGGAGAAACTCCCTGTAGAGCTCCTCGAGCCTGGCGCGCGTGAGTCCCTTCGGCACGAAGCAGAAGTTCAGGAGGTTCATCTTCGGCCAGTCTTCGTCGAACTCGCCGTGATCCCGGATGCCCTCGTAAACGGGCGCGCCCGGGAAGGGCGTGAACTTTGAAACGTTGACCTCGTCGAAATCCGTCGAGCACGCGTAGTCGATCGTGCGCCTGATCGTTTCCTCCGTGTCGCCGGGAAGACCCATGATGAAAAGGCCCTTGGCCCGGATACCGAACCTCTTGACGAGATCCACCTTTGCGCGGATTTCATGCAGGTCGCTGCGGCGCCTGTGAAGCTTGACGATGCCGGGATCGCCTGACTCGACGCCGAAGCTGATCTGCCAGCATCCGGCGGCCTTGAGCATTCTCACAAGATCCTCGTCGACCTCGTTGGCCCTGACCGCGCAGTTGAACGTGATTCCCGGTTGTTTCCGCGCCATGAGGCCGCAGAACGCCTCGATCCTTTTGCGGCTCGCGGTGAAAATGTCGTCGTAAAACGTGACGTGCCTGATGCCCCATCGCCTGGCCATGTACTCGAGGTGGGCGATCATGTAGTCCGGCGAGTTGTAACGGAAGCTGCGCCTGAAGACCGACCTGTCGCAGTACGAGCACCGGTAAGGGCATCCGCGGCTCGATATGACGCTTGCCGAAGGATGGCTTGGGAAGCTGAAAATCGGGAGCCTGTAGGCGCGCGGGTAGCCGTCCAGCATCTCGTAGGCCGGAAAGGGGAGGGAGTCGAGGCTGATCATTTTCCTGTTGAGGCCGGTGAAGCTAACCTGCCGGGCATCGCCGGCGTCGCGATAGAGAATGCCGGGCACATCGCCCAGGTCCGCGCCTTCGCGCCTGATGAGCCGCTCCAGCGTTTCCTCGCCTTCTCCGACGATACCGAAATCGATTGCGTCAAAGTCCTCAAGGCAGCGCTGCTTCAGCCCGGAAACGTGCACACCCCCCATGATGACCCTGATTCCCGCAGCAGCGGCCTTGACCGCTTCGGCCAGCCGTACTGCTTCGAGGAAGCCGGAGGTCGTCGCGGAAATGCCCAGCCAGCTTGGATTAAAGGAGCGAATGGAATCGACCCAGGCTTTCAGCGGCCTGGGCTTCGCGTATCCGTCGAGAATCCTGGCTTCAATGCCCCTGGAGGCCAGGTACGCGGCCATGCTGCACAGGCCCACGGGCGCCATGACGCTCACGTCCCTCGTGATGTCTTCCTGGCCGGGGACCCAGTTGTACCCGGTCGGCTGGGCCAGGACGATCTTTTTGCCGGAATAACGCATAGCAAAAAAAACTTATAAACTTACATAAAACTTACATAAAAAATTTGCAATCCATGCGAAATATACGTCAAATATAATGTGCTTCCAATGAAACGCGCGCTTTTCGCAATACTGGGGCTGACAGCGGCGGTCCTGGCCGCGGACCCGCAGGAAAACGGCGGCGCCGCGGACGCCGGGGACGGGCCCGCCGTTGTCGTCTTCAAGGGCGCCAAGTCCGACCCGTACCTGTGCGTGGGGAAGGCGGATGAGGAGCGCTGCTGCGGCCACGCCGGGCAGGGCGAGTGCCGGGGCGGCGATTTCCTGCACCCCTCGATGCGGCCCCTTGCCGCCTGCCTGAAAGAGAAGCTCGTTCTCGGCGGCGGGCAGGACAAGTGCCCCGGCGGCATAGGGGAGACGTTCCGGACGCTGAGCACGCAGAAATCCTACAAGAGCCTGGCGCCGGGCTGGAGCCTTCACAACTACGGCCTGGCCCTGGATGCGTGCTGCTATTTCAGGTCTCATGACTGCTCCCCGGGCAACCTCATCAACAAGGCCGTGGGCGGCATTAAAACCTGGAGCAAGGGCGGCAAGACGCGCTGTCAGGCCGTCTGCAGGCTCGATAAAAAAGTATCGAGCAAGGACGTCGTTGAAAGCGTCACTGCGCAGCAGGACTTCCGGAAGGTGCTCGATGAGCAGGTCAAGCCCTGCTATGAAAAGGCGGGCATCACGTTCGCGAGATGGAACTGGGGAGTGGGCTGGAAAGACTATTTCGACGCTCCCCATTTTCAATATTTTCCTTCCCCTCAGGCCGGCTATTACGTGAAAAAATCGCAGAGGAAAAACGGGGCGCACTTTTTTGTAAGGCTCCTTGAAGATTGCTATAAAGGCGACAGGAAGAAGATGCTCGAGGAGCTCTATGCCGAGCCGTCGCCGGAATCATTCCTGCGGAAAAACAGTGAGGGATGCGGGAAAAAAGCATGGTCAATGCACACAGAGTTCATGGACAGCTTTAAGGATGGCAGCGCAACCAACTGAATAACATGGAAAACCCTTGCTGATACTGCGGTGTCAGGTCCTGCCGGAGCCTGAATTCAGCGTGAGCTATGAAAAAATTGCATGGTATGAAAATTTTACAGTGAAGATGAAATTATTTAATACCAGTAGAAATAGTTATGAAAAAAACGCGAAAAAAAGGGGGGAAAGCGCATTTTTTGCCTGAACATCGGTAAAAACGGCGGTTGCGGGTAAGGCATGCAATTTGCAGAAAACCTGAGAGTGGAGAGTACCAGGATGATGAGCAAGGAAAAAACAAAGCCAAAATTCATGGGAGGCTACACGATCGTGGAGCTGATGATGGTCATGATTATCATCGCCATCGGGGCCACGATTGCCGCGGCCTCGATCATGGAGTCCAAGAAAAACACGCTGCTTACGGACGTGACGCGCGAGACCATCAACGTGCTGCGCACGGCAAGGCACAGGGCGCTTCTGCGCAACGTTGCCATCGGGATTTCCATCATCAATTCCAATCCCACGACCGCCACGATCCGCATCGATGAGTCCACGGACACCTCGTGCGCGAACATCGCGGGCCCGGCCAACGCCTTTCTTTACGACATCATGAACGTCACGCTCAATGCGCCGCGCTGGCGCGGCATCAGCGGCGCCAACATCTACATGAGCGGCCTTTCGGTCGGGAACGCGCCGACTTCGGTCGCCACGCTGTGCCTCAACAGGCGCGGCCGCGTCCTGATGAACGCGGGAGGCGCCTGGGTCAATATCCTGGGCACGCCGGCCCTGGAAATTCAGTACCAGCGCCAGGACGAGGGTGTCGACATGGGCGTTGCGCGCGTGATCAGGATGGAGCAGGGGGGCGTGTCGAGGATTGTTCGATGAGCGCGGTGAGGGTGAGAAGATGAAACCAATGAACAGAACGAAAAAGAGAAAATTGATGGGATACACGCTCGTGGAGGTGATGGCGGCGCTGCTGCTGTTCGGCGTCGGCCTCCTGGGCATCATGGCCATGGAAGTGGTGGCCACCAAGGGAAACAGGGATTCCCACGACCTGACCGTGGCCACGACCATGGGAGAGTGGTGGCTGGAAAGGCTGCACATGGAGTCGCTCATGTGGAACGTGAGCCAGAACGATTTCGACGCGAACCTCACGCCCATGCTGCTGCCGCACCAGGTCAATATGGACACACTGGGCGGCACCACGGACTGGGTCGCGCCGCCGGGGACGCGGGACGGGAGCACGCCGGCCAACCCGCGCTACGACAAGTGGATGCGCAGCGCGGCTACCCCCGGGACGGCGGGCGAGTTCTGCGCGCAGTACAGGCTGACGACCATAACCGTGAACGAGCTGGTGCGCGCCGAGGTCAGGGTCATGTGGTGGAAGAACCCGGAAAGGCCGGCCGGCTGGGCGGTTTGCCCCACGGGCATGCTCAATGGAGCAGACCCTGACACGTCGAAGGTCAGGAGCGTCACAGTGACGGGAATGCTCTGGAGGCACCCGTTCAACGTGGAGTAGGCGGGCGGCTTCAGGGCGCGCGCGGGGCCGCGGCCCCGCATCGAGGCAACCATTGAAAGTCAAGAGAGGCAAAGCGAGGAATGATGGGAAGAAGGAAAGATAAAAAAACGCAGGCGGGATTCACGCTTATAGAGCTCATGGTCGCTGTCTTCGTGGGCGCCATTGTCATCTACGGTGTCTATTCGATCTTTTCGAGCAGCCAGAGGATCTTTCACGAAGAGCAGAGGATATCCCAGGCCCAGCTGGCCGCAAGGCTGGGCATGGAGGTGGTCAAGAACGACATCAAGAGGATGGGCTACATGATGAGCCCCAACATAGACCGCGACCCCCTGGTATGCAATAACGCCGGGGGCCCGGCCCTGGTCAGGATCCATCCCGTGGAGCATATCAACGGCACGGCGGGCCAGGTCTTCACGGCCGCCGGGGGCACGGCTCCCATCATCGAGCCGGCCGCCAACTGGGGGATCGCGCCGGACGCCGTGTACCTGGCCGGGAACTACACCTCCTCGGTAGGCTACCTGGCCCAGACCATCCTGACGGGCACGGGCCAGGTGCAGCTTCAGGATATCGGCCGCAGGCGGCTGCCCGGCGAGGCCCCCGCGACCTACGTCCCGGTCCTGCCCACGCAGCAGGAGTTCGAGAGGATGTTCCCCGACGACGGCTACCTGCGCGTGGTCAACAAGTTCGGCTACATGATGTTCGCCGAGATCAACGGTATTCCCAACCTTGCGACGCGGACCATAAGGGTCACGGGAGGGAACCTTCCCGACGCGTCCTTGGGCAACGTGGCCTGCGGCATCCACGGGTACGGCGAGGGGTCGGAGGTCAACGTGGTCAACAGGGTCCTTTACAGGATCGAGGTGGATCAAAGCCCGGGCGCGCCGGCCGGCAAGACCGATCTCGTCCGCTGGCAGGTGGACGAGAACGACGTTCCCGTCCCCAACTCGCGGGAGATCATCGTCGAGTTCGCCGTGGACTTCCAGGTCTGGTTCAGGATGAACACGCCGGTCGGCGGCGTCGGGAGCGAGCCGCAGGTCGAGTTCATGATGGACGTGCCCGCCGACAACGTGGTCGTCATCCCCGGAACGGGCGGGGGGGTGCCGCCGGTCCTCGACGGCACGCTCAACGCGCAGCCGGAGCGGCTGAGGGTCGCCATCATCCGCATCTCCGTGCGCTCGGACGTGGAGGACCCGACGTTCCCCTTTATCGCGAGAACGAACGCGAACGATCCTTTGTGGAGATTCGAGCTCAGCGCGGCCGCCACGGGATCGGCCCACGTGCGCACGCTGATCTCGCAGGTCGAGCTTACGAACATCGCGTTCAGGAATCTGTAGCATGAAGCATTTCGAGGTGATCATGAAAGGAAGAGGAAGAAAACAGGCGGCGGAGGCGCGGGAGCCCGGGGGAAGGGGCGCCGTCCTCTACATCGTCATGCTCGTTGTGGTGTCGCTTGCCGCCATCGGCAGCATCGGCGTGCGAAGCGTCCAGTTCGAGCTGGCCACGTCGGGAAGCGTGCGCCAGGCCACGCAGACCAGGTACGTGGCCGAGACGGGCGCCATGGTCGGGGTCTGGGACTTCGGCAGCTCGGGAAAGCTGTCGGCCTTCCTGCGCAGGATGGACAGCTGCCAGGCGGGCGAGGAGCAGTTCTGCGGCGAGGATTACTGGGAGTTCAACCTCGACGACTACAGCGGCTACGTGCCGAACGTTTTCGACATGTACGCGGGGCCGGGCGACTACCACAGCCTGGGCTACGCGCCGCTCACGTCGGGGTTTCGCGTGCTCGTCGACAACAAGCTCCCCATCCTGGCCGTGGCGGGGTATTCCGCAGCCGGGACGAACACGAGCGGCGACGATTACGAGTTCCAGAAATGGACCTTCACCTCCATGGGAAGCGCCGACTTCTCGGTCGTGGACAACAGGGCCAACAGCTCCGAGACGATCAGGGCCACGAGCGTGCTGGGCCCGGTGAAGAGGGAAAGATAGAAAACAGGCGGGAGCGCGCCGCGCCGCGCCCCGTAACATAATGAGAATCACGGATGACGCAGGGGCACAGCCCCTCGCAGGCAGCAGGTGAAAAAATGAAA
>JBDRLK010000513.1:0-2167 GCA_043813155.1 Pseudomonadota bacterium
AACACTATTCTTATGTACATGAATTTCTCCGTAGATATGATTAACGATTATATACCACACTGTCTGACTTGCAAACAGGATAGGGTGCGATTGGATTCAGTTCACGGTAGACATTGCGGCGAGTTGCATTACAATAGAGGGCGGATACTCAGCAGGCCGTTCATGTGGAGCTTCAAGTCATATCGCCGCAACCGGATCCTGGAGAAGGAGCCTATCGACGGCGGCCTGTGGGAAGACGTGGTGCGGCGGTTCGCGTTTCTGCGCGCCCTGGACGGCGGGGAGCGCGAGCGGCTGCGGCGCTGGGCCGTACTCTTTCTCCACGAAAAAAAGCTCCTTGCGGCCGGCGGGCTGGAGCTCGACGATCGCATGAGGCTGAGCATAGCGGCGCAGGCATGCCTGCTCATCCTCGAGCTGGACCTCGACTTTTACGGGGGGTGGACCGAGGTGATCGTGTACCCCGACGAGTTTGTTCCGGAAATCGAGTACACGGACGAGGCCGGCGTCGTGCACGCAATACGGGAGCCCGCCTCGGGCGAGTCATGGCAGGGCGGGCCCGTTGTCCTGTCGTGGGCGGACGTGGCATGGCCGTGCGACGGCGACGGGTACAACGTGGTCATCCACGAGTTCGCGCACAAGCTGGACATGCTGACCGGCGATGCAGACGGGTGCCCGCCCCTGCACAGGGGCATGAGCGCAAAAGCCTGGCGCGATGATTTCTTGACGGCTTACCATGATTTCTGCGAGCGCGTGGACAGCGGCGAGGACACGCTCATCGATCCTTACGCCTGCGAGAGCCATTCCGAGTTTTTCGCGGTCATGAGCGAGGCCTTCTTCGAGCTGCCCGCCGCTGTCCGGGACGAGTACCCGGCCGTTTACGATCAACTCGGCGCGTTTTACAGGCAGGACCCGGCGGCAAGGGCAAGGGCAGGAGCGCGTCGCTGATCTTGCCGACGGCCGGCCGTCACATCTGCTCCCAGAAAACCGCAACGGCATGGCCGCCGTTGCCGTCCCCGTTCATGGAGACGCGCAGCTCGCAGCCGTAGGGGAAGCAGAAGCTGAACGTGTTCTTCCCGTAAACGATTCCCGTAATGCGCTTTCCTTCGGCCTTGTGCAGGGCAGGGGAAGAATCGCAGGCCCCGCCGGGCCGGGACGGATGTTTGTCGCCGGGAGACCTGCCGGATTTCCACTCGAGCCGGTCGCTGCCCGGATAGGCGGCCACCCAGGTTCCGTTGTCCAGCACCAGGACAAACCCGTTGCCGCCGGCCGTTGCTTTCAGCACTTTCCTGCCGGCAACCACGTTTTCCAGTATCCTCAGGTACTCGAAATAGGATGATCTGCCGGTTCCGGCAATCCTTCCGAGAATTTCAGCTTCAGGACCCGCTTCAGCCGGTGGTTCATCGTAATTTCCTGCCATTGCTTGCCTCGCTGCGTAAAGTGGAATCTGTCCCGAGGTGAACAACCGCAACATCCATGCCATGGCCGGATCCGCGAGCAATCGTGAAGGAACCCTTGGATGCGGGCTTTTTCAAAGACGCGGGCAGGCAAGGTGTGTGAACTTATTTCACGGCTGCCGTGGTCTCATTATTCACACCGCTCAATGTCCCAGGGCGCACATCCTTCTGAGCCCCAGCAGGGCCGAAAGACCGGCTCCCGACACGCCGTACAGGATCAGCTGTTTTCCGTTTTTCTTCGCCGCGTTGAATATTTCATCGAACGTGTCGTTTACAATTGTCGTGCTCGTAACGAGAGCGAGATCGCTCCACTCGACAAGCCTGATGTTTGCGGTGGCCCCGTCCTCGATGCCGATACCATTGATTTTTTCATTGATGTTGCGCTCATTCAGGTCGCTGCACCTGATGTTTGAAGTGGAAAAAACGTCGACAAGGTGACGCAGCATATCCGGCTGGTACCCGATCAGCGCGATGCGTATGGTGCCGAACTCATGCATGAGCTGCCAGGCGGATGTCCTGCCGCACAGGTCGGGCTCGTTGTCCGTGCAATGCACGGTAGATCCCGCCATCCCCAGATAATTGACGATTGCGTTCACTGCGGCTGTAAAAACGGAGCGGTTGCCGCTTTTCGTCAGATCGAGCTCGAGGACACCGAAGAGCGTTCCATCAAAGCTGATGGGCGTGTCGGTAAAGGCGTGACCGCGGCTCCCAAGAAA
>JBDRLK010000514.1:0-4618 GCA_043813155.1 Pseudomonadota bacterium
TCGGGTAGGGGAGGCTTTAGCCTCCCGTCATCCGGTAGATTCCGGCTGCTGCCTGGCTGCGGAAGTCGCCCTGCCCCATTCGGGTAGGGGAGGCTTTAGCCTCCCGTCATCCGGTAGATTCCGGCTGCTGCCTGGCTGCGGCGGGGAGTTGCTTAAATCAAGGCGTTTTGTTACATATTAGGAAAGCTCATGAGCAAGGTCATCATACGGGACTGCGGGGACTACGATGCGCCGTCTGTCGAGAAAATCGTGGACGAGGTTTTCGACACCTTCGACACGCCCGTGGCCGGGAAAAAGGTCCTCGTCAAGCCCAACATCCTGGGCGGGTTCAAGCCCGAAAGAGGCGTCACAACGCACCCCGTGTTCATCAGCGTGCTCGTAAAAACACTGCGCTCGCGCGGCGCGCGGGAAGTCCTCGTTGGAGACAACCCCGGCATGGGGGGGTATGCAAAGAGCGAGCGGGCCGCGCGCAAGGCGGGCATCGTCGAGGCTGCGGGCGACGCGTTCAAGAACATCTCGCAGGCCGGCGAGCGCGTCGAGGTGCAGGGCCAAACACTCATGGTTTCCAAAGACGTTCTCGACGCGGACCTGATCGTGAGCCTGCCCAGGCTCAAGACCCATTCTCTCACGGGCTACACGGGTGCCATCAAGAACATGTTCGGCATCGTGGTGGGCAACGACAAGGTCAACGCGCACAGGAACTTCCCGGCGCCCGACGATTTTTCCCGGCTCATGGCCGACATCTGCGCCCTCAGGCCGCCCGAGCTGACCATCCTGGACGGCATCGTGTCCATGGAAGGCAACGGGCCCAACGCGGGCAAGCTTCGAAAAACGGGAAAAATTCTGGCCTCGTCCGACCCCGTCGCGCTCGACTACGCGGCCCTGGAGATGATCGGTCTTCCCCACGCGCGCGTGCCCATGGTCGATCGCGCCAGGGAGCTGGGGCTCGGGGATTATGATCATATCGAGCTTGACGGGAACCTGGAAAAAATAAAAAACTTCAAGCTGCCCATAACCATGAGCCTGCCCAAGGGCTTTATCAAGAACGTTGTCAACAGGGTGGCCTGCGCCTTCATTGCCCGCAGAATCCCGAAGCTCATCAAGAAGAAATGCACCGCCTGCAGGATATGCGTGGAGCAGTGCCCGGCCCAGGCGCTCATCATGGTCGACAAGCGCCCGAAGCTGGACAAGAAAAAGTGCATCTCATGCTTCTGCTGCAACGAGCTGTGCCCGGAGGCCGCCTGGAAGCTCAAAATCAAGTTTACGTAGCCGAATCGAATGGTGCTGCGGGCTCTTGGCCCGCCTGTACATGACCTCTCAGGGCACGCCGAGGGCGCGCGGCTACACAACAACAACGCAATAAATTGACCGGCTGGATTGTTAGCACTATGATAGTCGGTGGCACGATGAAGAGAACAACCCTTTACCTGCTCCTGCTTGCCGGCCTGGCTTTTGGGCCGGCGCAGCTTTTCGCCGCCATCAGGGGGGATACGGGCTGGAGCAGCGACGGCAGGCAGTACGGTTTCTGCGACCCCGAGATCATGCCTGAGGCAAAGGAAGGCTGCGTCTTCTTTGACCGCGACTCGCTCGAGTGGGTTGAAACGGGAAGAAAGGAAGCGCTGCACATCTGGAAGGTCTGGAAAAAACCAGCTGCCGGGTCCTTCGACAAGCCGCTGCTTCCGGTTTATCCTCTCGATGAAAACGAAAAGGACAGCGGCATCGTCAAGCTCAGCGCCAGGATCATGTCCACGGACGCTATCGTCGAGATCTGGAGGCTGCGGAAGGGAGAAACCCCGGACGAAAAGGGGAGCGACTGGGAGACCGTGTTCGATTATTCTCCCGACGGAAAGTGGCTTGCCGCCGGCGCCGTCAGGGTGAATTTTTCCGACTCGACAAACTCGGTCCACATCATCGCTCGACCCGTGAGCCACTGGCTGGCCGCGGCCCACCTTCGCTCCGGCCTCGACAGCCTGTCCGAGGGGAATTTCAGCCAGGGCCTGGCCCGGCTCTCCGAGGCCGGCTCTCTTTTCGACAAGGCGCTGAAGGGAAAGGACGAGGAACCTGAAAAACTGCCTGCGGAAAGCAGGTCCCTGGACTACTATCTCGACGGGGATATGGCCGTCGAGCGCTCCTGGGTCAAAGAGATGGGCAAGCTCGCGTGGTCGGGGGGCGGCAAGGAGCTCTGCGCCTGCGATGCCTGGCAGAATGAAGCCGGCGTAAAAAGGGCATCATGCAGGTTTTACAATCTTCCCTCCGGGACATGGTACCCGATCGTGGTGGAGAAAACGCGGTACATGTGCCCCGAGCCCCCGGCCGCGCAAAAGGTCAATGCGGGCCCTCCCCCGTTTTCCTTCTGGGCCGACTGGGGGCAGAAGGGCGATGCGATCAACATCGTCGTCTACATGATCGAAAAGGGCGGCTCGAAAGCGGGCGCCGTCCTTCGCCAGGAGCTCAAGGCCAGGAAGCTTCCCCTGACCATGAACGACACGGCACCGCCGCTTTTTTACGCGGTCAGCCGGCCCTCGCCCGACGGAAAAAACCTGGCCGTGGGATTCGCCAGGGAAGCCTCGGACCACAGCCGCCTGGACTATTTCATCGAGGTGGACACCATCGAGAGCTGGAAAAAGAAGGCGCAAAGCGACATGAAAGACTTCAGCCCGGGCGGAAAAAAGGTCATTGAAAAAGTTCCGGGAATCTAGCCAGGTAGAGCGCCTTCAGTTTGTCCGACCGCTTCACGCCGTCATCGCCAAGGCGCCAGGCCATCTTCGAGGCGCACCCGTTGCACATCGAAAGCGTGGAGGCATCGAGCTCCTCGAGGTTGTTCACGCCCCTCATGATGCAGAACGGGGAGGTGCAGTGCACGAGCCCGTACATGTGCGAGACTTCGTGGCGCGCGATCTTGAATATCCTCTTGAGGGTAAGGACGCGGCTCTTTGCTTTCATCCGGGAAACGGACAGGACGGCGATATGATGCACGTAGTCGGCGTAGCCGAAAACAAAATTCAGGTCCGGCGCGAAAAGATCGTCCTTCATGATGACCACGTTGAGATTCGTCTGCGTGTGCACCCAGGGATTCTGCATGAGCTTCGTCAGTATATCGTTCGCGTCGTACTGTCCCCTTTTTTCGTTGTAGCAGCCGGCCGGTATGGTAATATTCTCCTGTATCGAGACCGGGGATGAAAAGGCGGTTTGCAGAAACGCTCTCAGGTCCTCGATGATCGAGCGGTCGGCCGTGGAGTCGATATCCAGGGGAATAACGCGTATGGATTTTATGGCGCTGCCCGGCTTGTAGGCGCGGCTGTATATGGAAAAGCTCTCTCCTTTTTCCTTGAACACCTCGTTCCATCCAAGCCCGTTAAACACGCATTCGCCCGGAAAATAGGGCTCCAGCGTGACGTCCTGCTCAAAGCTCGAAATCAGCTGTTTGCTTTTTCGCGATTCGATGCCGGCCCCCTGGGGGGACCGTTCCTGCTGCGCCGGCACGGTCGCGGGCGCTGGCGGCGGCCTGTCTCCGCTCATGGATCGGCCGGCAAGGTAGATAAATACGCCTATGCCGGCGACGGCCAGCATTAATACGGCTGTGGTCGTATCAAATCGTTTCATGGTTATTGACGGATGCGCTCGAGCCCGGTGCCGGACACAATTCCGGCTCTATAATTAACCTGACAACACAGCATCCGCCATGTTCCGGCCGGGCGCGGTTTTATCAGCATCCTTTTTACTCCTCTGTGATGATTTGTTGCAATTTTCAATTACATGTTCTATGAAAAAAGGGTGGAGGGGTCAATATTATGTTGAAGGTATCACTCTTCAAGGGCAAGCCGGTTTTCCATCCCCTTTGGGCGGCTGCGCTGTTTTTCTGCGCCTGCAGCCTCAGCACGCCGGGACATTTCAGCCCTGATTCGGATTCGCTTCCGGACGATGGCGATGACGGTCATGATGCCGTCACAGACACGCCGTCGGACACAATACAGCCGGACGCGGGGCCCTGCGACCCGAACGAGCGCTGGTGCAACGGGGACGGCAACCTGCAGATCTGCAATCCCGAGGGATCCGGCTCGGATGTCAGGGATTGCCCCTTCGGGTGCACGGAGGACCCGGAGCCGCGCTGCCTCGAGCTTCTTCCCAGCAACGTGGATGACACCTCGCTTCTTTGCGTGGAGGGCACAACCTCCGCGCCCGTGAGCGCGGAAGCAAAGATCATCATGTTCAGCACGGACACGGGCCGGATCAGCCAGTACAACAGCGATGGCGAGGAAATCCCACCCGCCGTCAGGAGCGAGGGCGAAGGCCTGATAGACGGCATTCACTTTACCACGAGGTCCCAGTCCGGCGAGGCGCGCGGCCTCGGGATCTTCAGCACCAGGAAGCTGGAAGTGCCGGCCGGGATGGCGCTGCTGGGTTGGGGCGAGAACGCCCTGGTCTTCTTTGCCTGCGAAGGCGTCAACGTGCACGGGGTCCTTTCCGCAAGCGCCATACAGAGCGATGACGGCACGGGAATCACAACCTTTCGCGCGGGCCCCGGAGGCTGGAGCAGCGCGGAGAACCGCGGCCCCGGCGGGGCCGGGGACGGGCGCACGGGGCCGTCCGGCTCGGGCCTTTCCGGCGGCGGCGGCGG
>JBDRLK010000515.1:0-17346 GCA_043813155.1 Pseudomonadota bacterium
CAAACCTGTCACTTCTCAGTGTACTTTAAAACCGCCAAATTACAACACCGCCGAATAATATTTTGTGAACTCAAAGTCCTGGGTAGGGGAGCCTTCAGGCTCCCATCCGCTTTAGGGCGCGCCGAGGGCGCGCAGCTACACTGTCAATGGAAGAGGCGCGCCGAGGGCGCGCAGCTACACTGTCAATGGAAGAGGCGCGCCGAGGGCGCGCAGCACCAGCGTGAATGGAAGAGGCGCGCCGAGGGCGCGCAGCACCAGCGTGAATGGAAGGGGCGCGCCGAGGGCGCGCAGCTACACCTGCAGCTTCTCTGAACACCTGTTGCACAGTGTCACGTAATCGACTTCATCCGCAGGCGTGTCCGTGAGCATCTCTATGGGGAGGGGGATGTTCCAAAGAGAGCCGCTGTCCATGATATTTCCCGCTTTTTTTTCACTGTGCAGGCATGGGGCGATATCACCGTTCGTTCTTATGGACGGGGCGTTTTCGCCGGCCGTGCATTTCCATTGCCAGCCATCGATGCTTTTCGGGTTTTTGTCACGGAACCAGGCCGGTGACTGAAACGTATAATTGATGCCGAGAGAATCGGCGGCCTCTTCAACGGCAACCACCGCATGTTCGTATTCACCCAGCGTAATGCCCAGACCCCCGCGCCCAAGGGCGTCAGGCACAAGGATGGCGCCGATGCTCACATTGCGCACGCCGTAACGTTTGACCAGCTCCAGGGTGGGCCGGATGTTGTCTATGTTGAATCCGGCAACCGTGAAATCCACGATCACAGCGGCTTCGCCCGGAGCCGTCATGATTTTTCGTATGCCTTCGAAGTCGGAATCGTATGTGCCGGGCCCCTCGATATCCTCGTGCTCGCTGCGCTGATTGGAAAAAACCGGTATCTCGAAATAGTCGAGGCCGGCCGCAAGAAGCCTCTCGAGAAGGCCGTCCGTCACCTCCCTGCCTTTCATGAGGATTCCCGAGATGATCCCCATGTCCTGGGTTTTTTCAACCAGGCCGACGACGGGCGTGGTTTCGAGCTCTCCCCGTGAAATGAACCTTACTGAGATGACTCCCCAGCCGTGGAGATTCTCGAGCATTCGCATCCCCTCTTCCCTGCCCAGCGCCTCGAGGTTGTCAAGGTCTCTCAGCTCGATGTCCGCCCTGAAAGGAAACCGGAGGCTGAGCGGATTGGCCGGGAAGTTGCCACTGTGCAGGCCCGCGAGGCGCCGCGTTCCTTCTTCTTCGAGGCGCTGCAGGAGGAGGCTGATTTTTTCGATGTCCTCGTCTATGAGCGCTTGTGACGCGGATTCGAACTTTCCTTTAAGCTCGGCGCGAATTGAATCGTTTCCCTTTCCCTCCAGCTTCATTCTCAAAATGAAATGGGAGGTGATGTTCAGGGAAACGAGGAAGTGGCCGTCCACGACCATTGCGCAGCCGTGGTCCGGCAAAGACCGGATATGAATTTTTGCCTGGCCTTCCCTTGTATTGATGACATGGGATGTGATGGGAGGCGGAGGCGGGGGCCCGGCCTGCCTCCCCGGGGGATGAGGCCACAGCATCCGCTTCAGCTTGTCCTTGAAATCAGCCATGCTTCCCGGGTCCCGGACGTGGGTATGGGCGGCTTCAGCCGCCCGTGTATTTAAGAGATGGCGGCCAATTAATCCGCCGTTTCCTCGGTTTCGGTCTCGTCGCCGGGGTATTTCAGGTACATCTGTTCGATCAGGATCGCCTTCTTGTCTTCTGCCTTCTTCCTCTCGCCGTCTATCCACTGCTCGACAAGGGCGAGCTTCTTTTCGGCAAGCAGCTTTCTCCGGATGGAATCGGTCTGCTCGAGGAACTCGGCGTCATCCGCCTTGTGCCTTTCCTTGATCGTTATAACGTGGAACTTGCCGTTGACGTCCACGACGCGCGTCAGGTATTTCGCGTTTTCATCCATGGCCAATATTTCTTCCACCAGGTCCCTGGCCGTTCCCACGCCCGCGATATGCGCGTCGTTTTGCCTGATCTCTCCGGATGTTTTGACGGCCGGGATGTCGACCTTGAACCCTGCGTCGGCGCCTTCTTCTTCGGGCTCCTCCTGCACGCCCATCATTTCCTTAACGCTGTCCACCGCTTCCGTGAATTCCGCCCCGCCCGCGAGCAGATCGAGCAGCTTCCCGGCGTCCGCCGCTGATTCCGTTTTGCTCCTTTCCTCGGTCATGAGCTTTTCGGCTATCTCCATCCGCACTTCCTCGAGCGGAATGCTGCCTTCCCTGAACCCGACGCATTCGACGACCTGGTACCCCTCGTCCGTCTCAGTGGGTCCCTTGACCTCATCGGGTTTCATGCCGAAAACAACGTCCTCCAGCTTTTCCTCGAAATAGCCCCTCGCGTGAAAGCCCGTGTCGCCGCCCGCATCCCTGGTTTTCGCGTCCTCGCTGTGCTTTTTTGCCAGCGCCGCGAAGTCGGCTTTCCCTGATGCCTTGTCAACGATGTCCCGGGCGAGCTGCAGCTTCTCCTCCTTCTCCTCGTCATCGGCATCCGGGCCCACCTTAACGAGTATGTTGCGTATCCTGACCTGCTTTTCCACATTTTTGAATTTGTACTCGTCGTCCTTGTAATATTTCTCAACGGTCTCACTGTTGGCGTCCGCCCAGGACGAGATTTCCGATTCTGTCGGTTTATACGTCCTTGCGTACTGGAAAGGATCGAAGGTCGCTGTTTCGACCTTGACCCAGTTGGCCATTTTTTCGTACTCGTCCCTGGCCTCGTTGGGGTAGAGCCTGACGCTGTTTTCAACGATTTTACGCATCTTGTCGGCGAGGATTTCCTTTATCTGCTGCACTTTGAAATCGTTCAGGGTCATCTGGAACTGGCCGTTGACCATCATCTTGAACGTGTCATAGTCAAAGCTCCCGTCTTCCTTGGTAAAATCAATGGGGATGGGGCCGCTCGGCATCCGGACGGGAGAGTGGACCGAGGCGTTATAGTAGAGGGTGCCGCCAAGGATGGTGTCGTCAACGTCGTCCTCGGTTATGACGATGCCGAGCTTCGAAGCCGCGTGGGCAAGAAGCTCGCGCTCGATCAGGCCGTTCAAGACAGCTTCTTTCAGGCGCAGGGCCTTCTGCTGGTCCCTTGGAATGCTGGAAGCCCTCGAGAAAATCCAGGCCCAGCGAAAGGCAGTCTCGGAGATGACGGTCCCGTGGACCTTGGCCACGTAGGCCGGACCGCCCTGCTGCTGCCTGCACCCCCTCGACTGGGGGCCGAACTGGACAACGAAAATGAAACCGATGGCTCCGACCAGAAGCCACATCATGAAGGATTGTGAATGTTTACGTAGAAATTCTAGCATGGAAACACATATTTATTTAAACCTACTAAATAAATCAAGGGCTTATCCCAAAATATGCGCCGCTGCCTCCGCGGCAGGCGGGATGGATCGGCAACAGGGTGGGGCCCCCGCGAAGCCGGGAAAGCCGAACGAGGGCGCATCCACCGAGGCAGATCGCGAGCACGCCCGGAGCGACCGGCCAAAGCGTATTCGATGGTCGCTGCGGGAGGGAGCGAGGACGTAAGGCGCGAGGTGCCCGGCCGTTGCGGCCGCATTGTGAAAGTTCGACCCCGGCGCTCCCCATGTTTTTTTTGGGAATAATTGCTTGTATTATCAGATATAACTAATATAATTATACACTTCATAATTTATAATAATAGGATAGTTATCGAACGAATAATTTGAACTATGATTTTTGACTGGTTATATAGCCTGTTTTCCAACGATATGGCCATCGATCTCGGGACCGCCACGACCCTTATCTACCTCAAGGGTAAGGGGATTGTGTCCTGCGAGCCATCCGTCGTTGCCGTGGCCAAGGACAGCAGGGGAGTAAGAAGAGTCGTGGCCGTGGGCAAGGAAGCCAAGGAAATGCTCGGCAAAACACCCGGTCACATCGAGGCCATGCGGCCCCTGCGGGACGGCGTGATCGCCGATTACGAGATCACCGAGGCCATGCTTCGCTATTTCATTACGCGGGCCAACACCCGCTGGATGCTCATCCGGCCCAAGATCATCATTTGCGTTCCCTACGGGATTACCGATGTCGAGAAAAGGGCGGTGAAGGAATCGGCTGAAAACGCAGGGGCGAGGGAGGTTTACCTGATCGAGGAGCCCATGGCCGCCGCCATCGGGGCCGGCCTGCCGATTACCGAGCCTTCCGGCAGCATGATCGTCGATATCGGGGGAGGCACGACGGAGGTGGCCATCATATCGCTGGGCGGCATCGTGTACAGCCAGTCCGTGCGCGTCGGCGGGGACCGGATGGATGAGGCGATCATTCATTACCTGAAAAGGAAATATAATATATTAATCGGGGACCAGACGGCGGAGAAGGTGAAATGTACGGTCGGGTCGGCATACCCCATGGGCGAGGTCATGGAGATGGAAGTGAAGGGCAGGGACCTGGTCGCCGCGGTTCCGAGGACGATCAGTGTCAATTCGGACGAAATAAGGGAGGCCCTCTCCGAGCCCATCAACGCCATCGTCGGTGCTGTCCTGGCGGCGCTGGAAAAAACGCCGCCGGAGCTGAGCTCGGATATCGTGGACCGGGGCATCGTGCTGACCGGCGGGGGCGCGCTCCTTCGCAATTTCGATGTCCTCCTCAGGGAGCAGACGGGGCTTCCTGTCATGGTTTGCGATGATCCCATATCCGCGGTTGTCATCGGTACGGGAAAGGCCCTCGATCACATTAATTTGCTCAAAGAAGTAACGATCAGCTAGAAGCTGTTTCATGAATACCGGCAGGCGCAAGCTTCAGCTTGCGTTTGTGATGGCCTTGCGACGCAGGCTGTCGCCCCTGGTGAAACAATTTGGCCTGTTCAGGCTCTTCGCTCGGGCGACCCGCTTAATAAGGTGTTGCGGTCAAAGCCTGCGGCTGCCGGAACGGCATTGATTGGAGCGAGCGAACGTGGATTTTTTCCGCAGATACCGCGATTTTTTCATCTGTGTCATTCTGCTGGGCCTTCCCTTTCTGTTCCTTCATTCGAATCTCAAGGATCCTTCCAGGCATAATTCCTATGACAAGGTGATCCTGAAGTTGTCCACGCCCATTCAGTACATCTCCTCCATGGTCGCGCGGACCATTTCGGACGTGTGGGGAAGCTATATCTACCTTGTCGACGTACGGGAGGAGAACGAATTCCTGAAAATGGAAAACCTCCGTCTGCGGAAGGTGAACGAGAAGACGAACCAGATTCACATGGAGAACCTCAGGCTGCGCAAGATGCTCGATTTCAAGGATTCGGCAAAGCACAAGCTGCTGGCGGCCCAGGTCATAGGCAAGAACACATCGCCCTATTTCAGGGTTATGAGGATAGTGATCGACAGGGGGGGCATGACGGTCGCGCCCGGCATGGCCGTTGTCACGAACGAGGGCCTCGTGGGCCAGATCGACGAGGCCTGGGACGAATACTCCGACGTGCTGCTGACCGTGGACCCGAAAAGCTCGATCGACGTCTACATAGAAAGGAACAAGAGCCGGGGCCTGCTGAAAGGAACGGGAGACTCGAGCCGGTACGAGTGCAAGATCGAATACCTGCTGAAAACGGACGAAGTGCAGGTAGGCGACGCCGTGGTCACGAGCGGGATGGGCAAGCTGTTTCCCGAGGGCATTGAGGTGGGCAAGGTGTCCAAGATACGCAAGAGGGATTTCGGGCTTTTCCAGGAGGCATGGGTCCAGCCGTCCGTCGACCTGTCGAGGGTCAAGGACGTCTTCGTCATGGTGATGCAGGAATGAAGGATTTTATCGCCATAATGACCGGGTATCTTCTGATCACGGTACAGGCCGTCCTCGGAGGGGTCATCGGAATGGAGTACATGTCCCCGAATCTTCTCCTTGCCTTCGTGCTTTTCCTGGGCGCCATCGATTTCGGGTCCGCCCGCGGAACCGCCATCTGCTTTATTCTCGGGTACCTGCTGGATGTCTCCTCGGGCTCTCCGCCGGGAATCCACTGTTTCGTCATTCCCGCGACCTACCTGGTCTTCAGGGCGGTGTACGCCAGGATGATGTTTTCAGGGGCCATTTTCCAGATTCTCCTGACCTTCCTGTCCTCGATCGCATCCGGCCTGATCATCATCGGCATCAGGGCCCTTTTCGAGCGCAGCATCTTCACATGGAACGTCATCTTCCTCATGCTGCCGCTCAGCAGCGTCTCCACGGCAATCGTGTCCCCGCTCGTGTTCAAGCTCGGCAAGGTCCTTATCCCCGAGTCGCCCAAGAGGAAAGAGGAAAAGGTGATTATGTAATGCCTCTCGAGTCTTACGGCCGGGATATGCCCAGCATCAAGAAGCGGCTCAGGTGGGGTTTTGTCTTCGTGGTCCTCTGTTTTATCATTCTGGCCGGGCGCCTGTTTTACCTGCAGGTCATCAAGAGCTCGGAGTATCACCTCAAGAGTGAAATCAACATCGTGCGCATCAGGGACATCCCGACGTTCAGGGGGATCGTCAAGGATTCGAAGGGCAGGATTATGGCGGCCAACAAGCCGGCTTACCAGGTATACATCACGCCGGCGTTCTTCAATTACGAGAGAGACTACCAGAGGCTTTGCGACTTCCTGGATCTCTCCCAGGGCGAGCGGGACACGCTGATCGAAAAGCTCAAGGGGCAGAATGGATTGAAGGCCTACCAGCCTTACCTCGTTGACGACGACATATCGAGGGACGCGCTGGCCCTGTTCGAGACTCACCGAAGAAACATGGCCGGCGTGAAGGTGACCTGCGAGCCCAAGAGGATTTACCCCATGGGCAGGATCAGCGCCCATGCCATCGGGTATCTGAGCACGGTCAGAAAAGAAGATATCGATGACAACCCTGAACTCAATTACAAGCTCAATGACAAGGTCGGCAGGTTTGGGATCGAACGCGCCTACGAGCACATTTTGCGGGGAAGACGGGGGTGGCAGAAGATCGTGGTCAACGCCAAGGGGGTCCTGCTCGACGCGTTGGAGATGAAGAAGCTCGTGCCCGGGCCGTTCCAGAAAGACCCCGTTCCCGGCCAGGACATCATTTTAAGCCTCGACGTGGACCTGATGATGCACATTGACAGGCTGTTTCGGGGCTATCCCTCGGGCAGCGCCGTCGTCATCGAAGTGCACTCGGGAAGAATCCTTGCCATGTACAGCAAGCCATCGTTCAATCCAAACGAGCTTTCATCAGGCATTTCGCGGGCCACGCTCATGGAAATGAACGAGAACCCTTTCCACCCCTGGATCGACAGGACGATCTCGGCCGTTTTCTCGCCGGGCTCGACGTTCAAGATCATCACGGCCCTGGCCGCTCTGCAGGAAGGCATTATCTCGCCGTCCGACTCGGTGGACTGCCCCGGGTTCATGGAGATAGGGAACAGGACGTACAAGTGCACGGGCCAGCACGGAAAGGTCAGCCTGCACAAGGCCATTGTTTTTTCCTGCAACGTGTACTTCTACAACCTGGCCCTCATGGTGGGAATTGACAGGATCGCGAAATACGCCAAGTTGCTCGGCATGGGCGATACGACCGGCATCGGCATCAACACGGAGCTCAAGGGGTTGGTTCCGGACAGGGACTGGTACATGAACAAGAGGAAGGTGCCCTTCATGCCCGGCTACACCATCAACATGTCGATCGGGCAGGGGAACCTCCAGACCACGCTGCTGCAGCTGGCCGGGTCGTACGCGGCCATCGTGAACGGCGGCACCATTTACCGTCCCACCGTCATCAAGAGGATAGAATTGTCGGACGGCAGCCCGGTCCAGCGCTTCTTCCCCGAGGTGGTGAGGACGATAACCATCAAGGAGAATCATTTCAAGGTTCTGCGGGACGGCATGGTGGGAGTGATCGAAGACCCGCACGGAACGGCGAGCGGGCTCAATCTGTCCAATATCAGCGTCGGTGGGAAGACGGGAACCGCGCAGGTTCCCATGCGCAAGCGCAAGAAGGGCGAGCCGCTCAAGGACTACTGGTATTTCACGCGTGACCACGCGTGGTTCGTGGCATTCGCCCCGTCCGAGGCCCCTGAAGTGGTTGCCGTCATCCTCGTGGAACACGGGGGCGTGGGCGGAAAGACGGCCGCGCCCATAGCGGTCAATACGATCGTGAGCTATTTGAAAGAAAACTATTGAGATGGAAGCCATCAGCCGTCAGCCGTCAGCTTTCAGCTTTCAGCTTTGCCGCAGCCGGGAGCCTGGGGCGGATTGCCGAAGACGGACACTGCGAAGGGTAAGTATCCATGGCTAGACGCGGGGCGACATCGCAGACCATCGACTGGTTCCTGATCGCAAGCGTCGTGCTGATTTCACTCGGCGGGATACTGAACCTGTACAGCGCGGTTTCCTTTTCCAAGGAGAAGGAGCTCTACCTGACGCAGATCTACTGGTACGCCTTCGGCACGGTCATAGCCGTCGTCGTCGCCACCATTGATTACCGCACCTTCGAAAAATACGCCTACCTGTTTTACGGCGCGGGCATCGTGCTGCTTTTCGCCGTGCTGATCTTCGGGAGGGATATCAACGGGTCCAAGCGCTGGCTCGAGCTGGGCGGTTTCAGCCTCCAGCCGTCGGAGCTGATGAAGATATTCGTCATCATGGCCATCGGGAAATACATTTCCAGCCAGCCGAGCAAGGAAACGAGCACGTGGGTCGACGTCATCGTCCTGGGCCTGATCACCTTCCTCCCCATGCTCCTGATCATGAAACAGCCGGACCTGGGGACCGGCCTGGTTTTCTTCATCGTGTTCCTGATGATTCTTTTTCTGTACAGGCTCAGGCTCGCTTCCATCGTCACGAGCATCGTTCTCGTGTCCCTGGCCGTTCCCTTTTCATGGACCTACCTGCTGCGGGACTACCACAGGCAGAGAATCCTGACCTACCTGAACCCGCAGTCGGACATTCTCGGGTCGGGGTGGCACGCCTTTCAGTCCCAGATAGCGATCGGGTCGGGAGGGATTCTCGGCAAGGGTTTTCTGGGCAGCACGCAGAACAGCCACGGGTTTCTTCCGGCCCAGGCCACGGATTTCCCATTCTCGATCTGGTGCGAGGAGCACGGGTTTATCGGGAGCATGCTCATCCTGTTTTTTTACCTCATGTTCATCCTGCTGGCCCTGCGCGTGGCCATGAACGCGCGGGACAGGTTCGCGCTCGTGGTTTCCTTCGGGATCGCGAATATTTTTTTCTGGCAGGCCTTTTTCAATATCGGGATGGTTACGGGAGTGTTGCCCATCGTGGGCATCACGCTCCCTTTTTTCTCTTATGGAGGGTCGTCCGTTTTGACGTCTCTTCTCTGCGTGGGGATACTGCTGAATTTCTCCATGCAGCGGGAGTCGCAGTCGACGCTTCAGTAGTCGCGAATTCATAATCGCGGGCAGGGGGGGGGCTTTAACCTCCCGCGGGAAGAAAAAGGAATGGGAGACCGAAGTCTCCCATACCCCGGATTTTGATTCGAGTATCGGCATATTTCGCTGTCATCCCGGTTCTGATACTGGGCCTTGGCGGGTGCAAGGCCTGGAAAGGGGAAAAAGCCGGGGAGTCCGTGACGCTTCTTGGCAGTGTGGACGCGAAATGGGTCGAGGTGGACGAGAAAGAGATGGGCGTTGAAAAAGGCCCGATGGGAAAGGCGGCGCGCAGGATCCTGGATGCGAGGATTCAGGAGTCGCGGCGCTTCAGGCTCGGCAAGGCAAAGGGCGGCGCCGTGCTGAACCTGTTCATTTCCGTCATTCCCGGCAGCATGAGCCCGGAGACCCCGGCGGGCACGGCGGCGGCGGAGACCGGCCCGGACGCGGAGAGCGCCCCGGGAAAGTCCTTCGAAGCCATTCATGTCCTGAAGTACAAGGGCGAAGAGGGATGGCCGCTTTCGACGGCCATTGTCGTAAGGGCCGGGAGCACGGCGGAAATCGAAGACAGCGGCTCGCTGGGGCAGATCGTGTCCGAGCTCGTGGGCGGCATGGAGAGGCAGGTGGACCTGCTTCATGCGGATATGGACGCGGTTCGGAAAGCGCTGCAGGACGAGGACAACGATGTCGTTTCGCTGGCCGTTCAGATTCTCGGCGAGAAGAAAGACAGGGAAAGCGTTCCCGCCCTGTGCGCGATGCTGGAGAAGGGCAAGCCCAACGAACCGGTCCTGGAGGATATCATCGGAGCACTGGGAAAGATCGGAGACAGAGAGGCGACTCCCTATCTCATCCGCGCTTTTTCAGGCGCAGAGTCGTGGCAGGAGGTTCAGATCATACACGCCCTCGCAATGACGGGCGGGCAGGAAGCCAGGCAGTTTCTCGAGGCCGTGGCATCGGGGCATGAATACGAGCACACCAGGCAGATGGCCAGGGATTCGCTCGAACAGATTCAAGAGTAGTGCGGGGCTTTAGCCCCGCCGGCGGCCAAGAAGAGCCCCGCCGGCGGCCAAGAAGAGCCCCGCCGGCGGCCCGTAAAGGGCCGCACTACGGCTTGGTTTTCTTCTTCATGTAAACGCGAATATAGATCATGAGGGCCGTGATCCCTATGAAGACGGCAAACCACAACGTCGCCAGGCGGGTGAGGATCGTGGTGGCGCTTGCCTGGGCCGGAGTAAACCGGTTTTCGCTCAACACCTGGACAAGCCCCGTGAGCCCCCCTTCGGTCACGCCCAGCCCGCCGGGCATCATGGCCAGGGCGCCCGCGGCCGTGCTGAAAGCATAGATGAACGTGGCAGGAAGCATGTCGAGGTGCCAGCTTCCCATGCCGTTGGCTATGAGATAGAAAGCGACGCATTCGGACATCCATGCGAAAACGGAAAGGAGAACAGGCCAGGCGAGCCTGTCCGGCTTTGCCATGAGATAGGTCGATTCGTAACTCTCCCATATCTTGTTTTTCCATTTTTTCAGAAAGGGAAGCCTGGTGAAGGCCCCGACGGCCGCTTCGCCCAGTCGCCTCACCGTGATCAGGAGCACGAGGAGGAGGACGGCCGCCGATGAGCCGATAACGAACACCCACCCGTACCTGTAGGCGATGGAGCCGACGAGCGACAGGATCAGGATGGCGATCAGGTCGGTGAGCCGCTCCGCCACCACGATGGGCGCCGTGCGCGCGATCGATATGTTTCTCGATTCCTTCAGGAGAAGGCTCTTCAGGACCTCGCCCAGCTTGGCGGGCGTAATGGAGACCGTGAACCCGGAAAGGAAGACGACGAGGCTTTCTTTGACCGGGATTTTTATGTCGAGGCACTTCAGGTAATAGGTCCATTTAACAAATCTGAGCATGTAGTTCGCCAGGGCCAGTCCGAGGGCGCAGAAAAAGAAATGCCACTTGAATTTGACGAGGGAATCTCCTATGCTTTTTGCATCACCGTACAGGACCAGCACCGAATAGGTCAGTATTCCCAGTATGGTTGCAACCAGAAAAGGCTTCAGAAAGCGTTTTATTAAACTGTCCGGCATTGGTGCGCAATCGCTTGCAGGGCGGCCCTCGAGCGCCGCCCCGCGGGTCAGCACAAGTTGTAACACGAGGGTTCAAGGAGTCAAGGCCTCATGCGTAACGAAGAAAAAATCGAGGAAGCGGCGGCGCTTCTCAAGCGTGAGAAGAAATGCGTTGCGCTGACGGGGGCGGGAATTTCCGTTCCCAGCGGGATCCCGGACTTCCGCTCGGAAGGCGGGCTCTGGGATATTTTCAGGCCGGAGGAGTACGCGACCGCCGAGGCATGGAATTCCAATCCCGGCAAGGTATGGGATATGTTCCGCGTTGTCGGCAAGATGCTGCTCGATTCCCCTCCCAATCCCGCACATGCCGCCCTGGGCGAGCTCGAGAGCATGGGGATCGTGGACGCCGTTGTGACGCAGAACATCGACGGCCTTCACCAGGCCGGGGGCTCGAAGAACGTCATAGAGTTCCACGGCAACGGAAGGGATATCGTCTGCACGAAGTGCGGCAGGCGGCTGTCGCAAGAGGAAGAGCTGGCGATCCTGCAGCGTGAAGGGCCCGGCACGTGCCCCTCCTGCGAGGGCATCGCGCGGCCGCAGGTGGTCCTTTTCGGAGAGCCCATTCCCACCCGGGCCATGGCGCAATCCCTGGCCGCGGTTCAAAACTGCCGTACCCTGCTCGTCATAGGTACGAGCGGCATGGTTGCCCCCGCGTCCATGCTGCCGTACGAGGCCAGGAGGGCGGGGGCGAATGTCATTGAGATCAATCTTGCGTCCACGCCCGTTTCTTCCATAGCCGACATTTCAATTCTGGAGAGCGTCGAGAAGGCTCTCCCTGCCATCGTCAGTAAAATCAGGCCTTAATCGTCTATCTTTCCGTCCGGCCGATTGTGAACATTTTTTCACCTTTTTTGGCCAAAAAAAGGTTTCAGCCCCCTTTACTTTTAGGTTCACTTTAAATAGTATCTATCCTAAATTTGAAAGGAGTATATTATGATAATGAGAATTTTAGTCGTGGTTTTACTCATAGGTTCGGCCGGCTGCAGCAGGGCAAAGGTCGAGTCCCTGGAGCACATGAACAAGGGTGTTGAATTCTATCAGACCAAGCAGTACAACCTGGCCATCAAGGAACTCGAGGAAGCCATCAGGCTCAACGAGAGCAACGAGGAAGCTTACTACAACCTCTCTATCGTTCACATCGACCTGTCTCACTGGTCGAGGGCGGCCCAGCTTCTGACCAGAGCGGTGGTTCTGAAGCCGAATGACGCCAATTACCACTTCCTCCTTGGCAGGGCCTATCAGGAAATGGGGGAGCTCGAGCAGGCCAGGTCTGAATACGAGAACTCGTCGACGATCAATCCCGCGTTTTTCAAGCCTGAGTATTACCTCGGAATGGTCCTGGCCGACATGGACAAGCCTCAGGAAGCGTTCAGTGCCTACACGAGCGCCATCATGAAAAACGCGAGGTACGTCCCCGCCTACACGAGGCTCGGCAATATTTACGCGGAGTACGGATTCCTGGAAGAATCGCGGCAGGTGTTGTCTGAAGGAATCAAGGTGGGCGTGCCGGGGAGCGAAGAGCTTGCCGAGGTTCACAAGCTGCTCGGGACCGTTCACCAGGAACTGGGCAATCTCGAGTTGGCCGCCCAGCAGTTGAAAATGGCAATTGATATCAAACCCATGCAGGATGCTCTCTTCAGCCTGGGCTGGACCTATGCCCAGATGGGCAGCAAGGAGAACGCGAGAATCTATCTCGAGCGGTTTATCAAGCAATCGGATGAGAAGACGCCACAGGAATACATTCAGGCGGCACAGGCAAAGATCTACGAGTTCCAGGAAGAGCCGCTGGCAAACTGAGACGGCCGATTCATTCAACACACTGTAGAAAGAAGCAGCTGAAGCAATGCGTTACGAAGGAAAGTCGAGCTGGCAGGAGCTGATAGCATCACTGGAAGAGCAATCGCAATCCGATGTTCCGGACGGCGAGTCAAGCCTCATCTTTTTGAGAATAGGGAAGATCTTCGATGATTTCCTCCTCGAAAAAGGCGAGGCCATGGCCTATTTCCAGAAAGCCGTCAAGGCGGACCCCCAGTGCCGGGAGGCGCTTTCCAGGGCGGTCAAGATATACGAACAGATGGGCAAGCTCTCGATGGTAAATCGGCTGCTGGATATCGAGCTGAAAACCGCGAGGGATCCCGCCGCGGTCGCCGAGATCTACAGCACCAAGGCCTGGCTGGCGTTTATCGAGTCCGATGTGGATGACGCCGTCAGGTGCTTCAGTGAAAGCTTCGAGACCGATCCTTCCATGACCGAGTCGGAAAACATGGTCAATGATTTTCTGGTCGACCGGGACCTGTTCCAGCAGGGGATGCAGATGGAGGACCAGGTGAAGGAGGTCGATACCAACGAGACGAGGAAGGTTGCGAGCCTGTACAACAGGGCCGCATTCTTTTACAGCCGCGATGAGGAAATAGAGAACACGCTCAGGTGTCTTCGGCAGTCGAGCCTTATCTATCCCGACGACACGAAGCCGCTTGTCATGTTTGAGGCTGTTTCATTGAAGTTCCAGCCCGAGGGCAAGGATCGGATTTGCTCGTTGTACGATGAGCTCATAGACCTGTCCGGCGACGATCTGATCAGGCACCCGCGGCTCCTCGATTACGCCGCCCGCTGTCTCCTGCGTTTCGAGGACAAGGAACAGGCTTTCAAGTATCTTCGCCGCAGCCTCGAGATCAAGCCGGACCTGGAAGGCGCGTACCTTTTTGTCGTGAAAATGCTCGAGCTGAAGCCCGACGGATACGCCCGGGCCGCGAAGCTCGCCGAGAGCGCGGCGGACGCAAGCCTGCAGAAAGACGCGCGGTTGTTTTTTCTGACCGAAGCTCAGGGATACTATCAAGATATACTCGATGATGCCGAAAACAGCGAAAGAATCAGACAGGAGATTCTAAATATTTCCGAGGAGGAATCTGCAATGAGTAAACGGAAGAGAGGTTCCAAGAAGTCCGGGAAGGCTGACGACGTCCAGGATACGGATGTGGATGTGAGTGTTTCAATAGAGGTCGAAGATGATATCGATATAAAGGCGGACGCGCCGGGAGTGGACGGCACCTCTGAGGACGAAGCTGTCGAAATGAAGGATGAGGTGATTGATGACTCCGACGACGACGGGGCGGTTGTGATCGAGGACGATGAAGAGGCGGTGACCCTGGAGCGGTCTGACGAGATCGAGGAGGAGGCCGCGGAAGCGCAAGAGCCCGGGGCCGGTGAGGCGGAGTCGCGGGCCGGGGAGCCGGCAGACGAGGAAGAGGCGGCGTCCGAGCCCGAGGCTGAACCCGGGCCCGGGGAGGCTGTTACGCTGGATTCCATCTGGGTCGGGCCTGATGAATCGGTCATGGCAAAGGTCGAGGAGGCCCAGGGTCTCGAATCGGACAAGCCGGACAGGGCCCTGTACGCGTGGCGGAGCGTTCTGGACGCCAATCCAAGAACCCGCATTGCCTTTGAAGGCATCATGCGAACCTGCGAGGTCACTGAAAAGTGGAACTACGCGGTGGAGGCGCACAAGAAACTGGCCGCTTCCTTCGACGCGGACCAGGAGAAGCTCAGGAACCTGGTCGTTCTTTCGATGGCCGCCATTTACAGGGACAGGATGAACCAGGAAACCTCCAGCATCTCGTTGTACCAGCAGGTGGTCAAGAGCGACCCGACGAACAGGGAGGCTGTGAGCAATCTGCTCGAGATATTCAGCAAGCTGGGCAGGTGGCCCGATTACGTCAAGCTTCTCGCCGTCAAGGCGGAGAACGCGCCTACCGTCGAGGAGCAGCTCGATCTCACCATGCAGGTGGCATCGCTGTACCTGGACAAGTTCAATAACCAGGGCGAGGCCATCAAGCAGTACGAAAAGGTCTTCGAGCTGGACCCGTCAAATGAAACGGCCCTGGATTTTCTTCTCCAGATGTATGAAAAGAGGCGGGACTGGGAAAAATATATCAGGGTTTTTATCGGCAGGATCGAGGGGGACCTGGTCGGCAACATCGAGAAGCTCATCGAGCTCGCCATGCTGGCTGATGAGAGGGTCAGGAAGCCCAATGTGTCGATCGATCTGTGGGAAAAGGTTTTTTCCGTAGACAGCTCGAATGACAACGCCATTTCGAATCTCGCGACCCTTTACGAGAGAGCCAGGGAGTGGGGGAAGCTCGCCGAGATTCTCCAGCTCCAGGCCGGACGTGCGGCCGACCCGGACCAGAAGAAACAGGCCCTCGTGAAGCTTGGGCTGATATACACGGACAAGATCCAGGACGATGCCAAGGGTGTCGAGGTCTGGAAGGAGATCCTGTCCATCGATCCATCGGAGAGAAGGGCGATGGATCAGCTGAAGAAGCGCTATGTGGTGCTCGGAGCGTGGGATGATCTCGAGGAGCTTATCGGCTCCACCGGGAAATGGGAAGAGATGATCCGTCTCCTGGAGGGGAGGGCGAACAGTGACGATGTCGACGTGGCCGCGAAGAAGGAGATCTATTACCGCGTGGCCCACGTGTGGAAGGACAGGATGGATAAGCTCGAGCGGACCATCCCCGCCTATGAGTGCATTCTCGAGCTCGACCCCGATGAAGTCAGCGCGGCGCAGGCGCTGATTCCTATCTACGATGAGCGCAAGGCATACGACAAGCTCGCATCGGTGCTGGAAATCAAGCTGAAGCACACGGAGGACTCCGGGGAGAAGTATGAGCTCCTCCTGCGGATCGCTTCAATCTGCATGACCGATCTCGGGGATGCGGACAGCGCATACGGCTGGTACGTGAAGGCGTTCAGGGAAAGACCCCTGGATGCGGAAACCGGCACCGCCCTTGAGGAGGCGGCGGGAGCGGCGGACAAGTGGGAAGAGCTGATAGCCGTTTACAGGGAAGTCCTCGACAAGGGAGACCGGATCGAGACAATCCCGGTAGCCCTCAGGATGGGCTCCGTGACCCTGGAAAAGCTCGGACGAAACGAGGAGGCGCTGGCGATATACGAGGGGATAGCAAAGATCCAGGATGACAACGAAGAGGCTCTCGAGAAAATAGAGAGCATCTACAGCCTCATGGGACGGTACGAGGAGCTGCAGGAGATATTGGAAAAGAGGCTCGATCTGACCATTGACCCGGACAGGAAACTTGCCATCAGGCGCAAGATGGCCTCCATTTACGTGGAAGCCCTGGGAGACCGGCCCAAGGCCATCAAGGCGTTCAACAGGATCCTCCATGAAGTAGGCGACGATCTCAAGACGCTTCAGTCACTCGGCAACCTGTACGAGGCCGAGGAAAAGTGGGAGGAGCTGATCAATTGCTACGAAAGGCAGATGGTGCTTCAGGACGCGGAAAGCGAAGGGTACATCGGCTGCCTCTTCAGCATAGGCAAGGTCAATGAAACCAAGATCGGCGACATAGAAAAAGCCATCGAGTCCTTCAAGGCCATCCTGACCGCCCAGCCGGACAACGAAGCCGCGCGCCAGGCCATGGAAGCGCTGATCGAGGACGAGAAGTACCGTGGAGTGGTCGCGGAAGTGCTTGAGCCGATATTCGAACAGGCGGAGAACTGGGAGGGGGTTGTCAGGTGCCTCGAAATACTTGCCGACACGAGCGAGGAGGCTTTTGACAAGATAAGACACTTGAAGAGTGCGGGGGATCTGTATATCGACAAGCTCGGGATGCCGGAAAAATCGTTTGTCATACTGGCCAGGGCCATGAGGCTCGACCCATCCGATCCCGAGATGCTTTCCGACCTGGAACAGATTTCAGAGGTTCTCGATTCATGGGGCGATCTCGACGGCCTCATCTCGGAAATCGTCGGGGGCGAGCTCCAGGATGACGTCAGGAAAACACTGTGGCTGAGGCTGGCGAAAATCCGCCACCACAGGATGGAATGCGCCACGGACAAGATCATTGAAGCGTACGGCAGCGTGCTCGAAATCGACGCGCAGGAGAT
>JBDRLK010000516.1:0-2916 GCA_043813155.1 Pseudomonadota bacterium
CGTCTGTCTCGGCGACGAATATTTTTTCAGCCCCTGCGGTGGACAGCTCCGCCGCGGCGCCCCTGGACCCCTTGCCCGGAAGCAGTATGTCGAAAGGAGCCTGCGTAAGCTCCTTTATCCTGTGCGCGAAGGCGATGGCGGACAGTGTGGGTTTCCTGACTTTATCTTCGAAAACTTCTCCGATTACCAGTGTTTTAGCCATGGCGTCCTCCTATATGACCCTTGCTTCGTTCTTCAGTTTGTCCACGAGCGCCTCGACGCTCTCCACCTTGATTCCCGCCTTTCTCGCGGCGGGAGCCTGGAAGCCGATGTACTCGACCTTCATGGTCTCATCCACGCCGAGGTCCGCCAGGGTGGTCTCCTCGAGAGGCTTCTTCTCGGCCTTCTTGATCATGGGCAGAGGCGTGTACCTCACGTTGTCGTTCGGGTAGTTGTGCGTCTCCGGCGTGACACCGTTTTTCACCGCCCTGGACTGGAGAATTCTTTCGTTGAACGAAACAATGGCCGGCAGCGAGAGCCTGGCCTTGAAGATTCCGCCGTCGACCTCCCTGGTCAGGGTGACGGCCGTATCGTCGGGCTTGTGCTCGATTCCGGCAATGAACGTGGCCTGGGCCATGCCGAGAAGCCTGGACAGGATCTGGGCGACCTGCATGGATTCCCCGTCAACGACCTGCTTCCCGATAAACACCGCGTCGGGCTTCTCTTTCTCGTAGACTTTGGCGATGGTCCTGGCTACGACCCACGAGTCGAGCTTCGGGTCTTCCGAGTCCACGCGGACGGCCTTCTCGGCGCCCATGGCCAGGCAGCGGCGCAGCTGGATGTTGACCTCCTTCGGGCCGATGGTCATCACCACGACTTCACCAAGCCTCATCTTCTTGGGCCCGTTTTCCGTCATCCTGATGGCGGCCTCGACGGCATAAAGGTCGAAGGGGTTGACATCCCATGACAGCCCTTCCGTCGTGACCTCCTTTCCGTCCGCGCTGATTTTCACCTTGTTCGCGTTGTCAGGGTCGGCGACCCTTTTGATGGGGACGAGAATCTTCATGATATCCTCCTTGTTCAGCTATTAGCAGGCGGCCCGGCAAGGGCCGCCTCCGCGTGTTTTTTCTGAATATCCATTCACTTTTTTACACCCATGCACATAAATATCAAGAGGCATTGAACTTTTTTCCTTACCGCGGCCTGAGGCCGTTCAGCATCATTTCGGCCACGTGCGTGCCGGCTCTCACGAGGCGCTGGTACTTGCGCGAGCCCAGGACCCAGGTCAGCATCAGGCCGTCGATGGCTCCGAAAAGGCTCGTGGCGAGAATCCTGGGAGAGTAGTCGGAGGCGAACTCTCCCCTGTCCTGGCCCTCCCTGATGATCTGCGCCATGATGTCCAGGTAGCGGTTGAACTGGGGGGCCGCGAACTGGCGCAGGAAGCTGTTGGACTGGCGCAGGTTGACCGTGAGCACCTCGGCCAGGTCCCTGTGCCCCCTGACGGTCCCGATCTGGAGATTGATGATCATCCGTATTTTCTCGGAAGATTCGAGCGGCTGGTCCGCAATCTCATCCATCTTGGCGTTGAGCTTCCTGAACCTGTCGTTGAAAATGGATATGAGAATGTCATCCTTGTTTTTGAAGTACAGGTAGATGGTGCCGTCCGCAACCGAGGCCGCCCTGGCGATTTCCTTGATGCTTGTGCTGTAAAACCCTTTTTTCGAGAACACCCTGACCGCCGAGCTCAATATTCTCTGCCTTTTTTTTTCCTTTTTTGCGTCAGACTTTTTCATTTGACCTTGTTTCCTTCTAATAACTGCCGTCTACTTTCCTGCCGCTCTCCCCCCGTGGGTAGGGGCGGCTTCAGCCGCCCGTGCAGCTGCGCGTCCTTGGTGCCAATAGAATAACGGGAGCCTGAAGGCTCCCCTGCCCGGGATAATGGCAGGATGGCATCTGCCGTCTACTTTCCCATGTTCACTTTCAGCACGCGGCGCTGGCTCAGCCCCCCGCTTTCAACGAAAACTTCTATGGCGAAATTGCTTTCCGGGACAAAGGGCGATTCGATGATCGCTTTTGCGTCGGCGGAGCCGTCCACCTCGATCGACTGCGTCTCGCAGCCTTCCTTTTTCTCCATCTCCCAGGAAGGATAAATGCATACCTCGATGTCGAACCCGGCTTTTTTATCGAAGGGATTTTTCACGTTGACTTCGGCTGCAAAGGTCCCGTCCGGGTTTTTCATCGCGCTTACGGCCTTGATCATCTTCGTGGCGATGGTCAGCTTGGCCTGCGCCACGATCCTGGGGAAGGTCACGGCCCCGAGCTTGTACACGTAGATGCCGTCGGGCTCGAACGTGCCGCCCGAGATCACGTCCCAGAGCACGGCGGCCTTCCCGCCCGGGGCGACGAGAAAGGTCTTCTGCAGGCTCTCGCCGCTTTTGAACTCACCGGGGATGACGATCCTGATCGGCCCCGCCACCCAGGAGCTCGAGGCGTTTTTTATGTCGGCGCGCATCGTGAACTTCCAGGTGGGCGGAATCTCGGGCGGAAGGGCGCTCAATTCGACCTCGAACTGCGGGCTCAGCCTCGATGCCTTCCATATGCGCACGTCCATCTCGTGGCGCTCCGTGCTGAAGGCCCCTATGCCCAGGCGGCTGATCTTCTGCTCGAACTTGGCGTCGTCGGCGTCCCTGGCGAAGGCAAGGTGGGTGGCGTCGACGAAACCGACCTGCATGTTCGTGGCATCCACGGGAACCCATCGGTCCTCCAGCTTGACCTCCGACCAGGAGTGGAACCCCCAGATCTTGCCGTTGAACGCAAGGCCGCTGACTTCCCTGGCGGGGATGCCCGCGGCACGGACCATGGCGATGAACAGGTGGCTCAGCTCGTCGCAGGTCCCCTGTTTCTTCTTGAAAACGACGGGGGCGGTCTTGTCCTTCT
>JBDRLK010000517.1:0-3099 GCA_043813155.1 Pseudomonadota bacterium
CGTTGCCCACAGGTCCACTTCCCCGCCGAACTGCGCTGCCGCGTAACCCGCGTATTTAGCTATTTCCGGGATGAGCCGCTCGCCGTCCAGCCACCCGCTATTCTCGCAGGTCTCGTAATTGCGGTAGCATGCGACCCCGTCGTGCATCCAGAGCGGTATGGTGTAGTGATTCAGGGTCACCAGGGGCGTCAGGCCGCGCTCCTTCATGGCGGCCAGGACGTCGTGGTAATGGGCCACCGCCTCCTCGTCCGCGAGCGCCTCGAGCGCCGCCATGTCATGCGCGTCCTCGGTGCTGTCCGGGAATATCCTGCTCCACTCGATGGACATCCTGAAGGCATTGTTGGAAAGCTCGTCCCTGGCAAGATCGAAATCACTCTCGTAAAGCTCCCAGTGGCCCGGCCCCATGGACGGCGGGTCGCCGTTGACCAGGCCCCGTTCAATGATGTATTCGTCGGTCGCCCACTGGTACCAGTCCGAGCCCGTGTCATCGCAATCGTACGACGGGCATCCCATATCGACCTGGAAGCCCGCAGTGGCCGTTCCCCAGAGAAAGTCCTGCGGGAACTCGAGGAACTCTCCTTTCCCGTTGCAGCCCTTCTGTGCAAAGCAAAGACAAAGACAGGACACGAGGCTAAGCGCGTTGAAAATTCTTTGGCAGCGCATGGTTACTCCTTCAGGTTCAGACGAATGAAATATAGGCAAGCAGGCGTGGAATTTCAAGGCATTGCCTGAAATGGACAGGCTTTGGGAAAAACCGGTTGAATTAAATGGGGAAATTATGCTATTATGTTGTTTTTCTTATTTGGAAACTTCCTGAACGGAGGAACGATATGTATACAGTAAAAAGAGGCGACAGCCAGTACAACGCTCAGGACCTGGCCACATTGCAGCAATGGGCAAGCGCGGGAAGCGTCCTGACCTCAGACATGATCTTTGACCCGCAGTCGAATCAATGGGTGCAGGCGGGAGATTTCGCTCCCATCAGGGACATTATTGCGCAAAAGGCGGCCGGCGCGGGATTTGCGCAGCAGGCACAGGCAGGCGTTCAATCGGCTGCCGGAGCACTGGCTGCGGCCGGTCAGGCGGCTGTTGCCGGAGCGCAGTCCGCTGGACAGCAGGCTCAGGCCGCCCAGCAGCAGCAGGCCCAGCAGCAGCAGGCCCAGCAGCAGCAGGCCCAGCAGCAGCAGGCGCAGCAGGCAGCGGCGCATTTCGTGGTTGTTAACACCGAGCAGGTGCCCGGGCGCGAAATAGAAACAGTCCTGTGCCTGGTCCAGGGAAGCACGGTCAGGGCCAAGAACATCGGCAAGGACTGGCTGGCGGGATTCAAAAACCTGGTCGGAGGCGAGGTGTCCGAATACACCGAGCTGCTCCAGGAGGCAAGAAAGATAGCTACCGACCGCATGGTCCAGCAGGCCATGAGCATCGGCGCCAACGGCGTGATCAACACGCGATACACAACGTCGTCCGTTGCCCAGGGAATGTCCGAGATACTGGCCTACGGTACGGCCGTAAAGTTCAAGCCGGCAGAATAAAAGCGGCGTTCTTTTACTGTCTCACACCTGCGCCTTCCACAACTCGAAGATCTGCTCGATCAGGCGGTCCCTGGCGCTCAGCATCTCCGCTTTCGAGCCGCAATGGATCATGCCGGCCCCGGCTCCCGTGTGACCGTCCCCGATATCCAGCTCCCGCATGATCTCTCCCACGTCCTTTTTATGCTCCAATTTGGTGAGACATATGCCCAGCGACATGGACACGCTCAAATCCGTGGACTTCCTGCCGCTGTAAACCGGGTTTTTCATTTCAATGACGGCTTTGGCTTCCGTAAAAAGCAGGAAGGTAAGCTTTTTCAGAATGTGCGGCGGACGGCTGTAGCCCGTAAAGTCGATGAGAATGATTTCCTTCCCCGGATCGTGGTCCAGGAAGCGCGCTTCTTTCTTGATGTCCTGCATCATCCTGTTTTCGAGTCCCTGGTACCGCCTGTAGGCGGCGAGTATATTGTCCCGTCCGCCGACCTCCTCCAGCGGCAGCTCTCGCACGAGCCTCACGAGCCCTCTCAGAAAGTTATCGCGCTCCTGCGGGCGGCCTTCGATGCCGTTTATGGCGCCGTCGACGATCTTGCCCGGCGTCTCCCGCCGCCAGTCCTCGATGGACGAAAAATTGAAACCGTCCAGCATATCCGCCTCCGACACCGTGGCGGCAAAGAAACCAGGCAGCTCGACCTTATCGGAAAAATAGTCAAAAACAACCCTGGCGCATGAGTCCACCGGCGCAAAGCTTCCGGGAATCGCGTCCGGGTCCATGCCTCTCATTCGAACGTCTTCACGGCTGCCCTCGTGGTGGTCGAACCACAGGCCGCAGTGGGCCGCCGGGTAGGGAAGATCACAGACAACGTCTCTTTCCGTGATCGTAAACCGCGATTCAGTGATTGAGCGCGGTCCGGTGAAAAAAAAGCGGTCGATTCCGAGCGCCCGGCTGACAATGGCCGCACTGATCACGCCGTCAAAATCATTGTGCGTGACGATGCGTTCGTAGCTGGTCACAGGTAAAACCTCATGGAAGAGCTAAAGGCTCGCTCAAAAATATAGCACAACGGCGCTCAAATAAATACTTCCGGGGTATTTTTTCTTTTTCTGAAATGTGTTTTTATCAAAACCATGAAAACAACGATGCATTTTCTCATGACCTGCGCCATTGCGGTCCTTGCGGCATGCGGAGGCGAGAACGGGGAAACCGGGCAGGATTCGCTCGACGCTGCTGACGTGCCCTACGAGGAGATTATCGAAGATGCGCTGCCCGAGTTGCCGATCGATCTGCCGATCGATACGATCGGGGACATGGACGCCGATCCGCCAGCTGACCTGCCCTTCGACACGCCGGATGACCCGGCCGCGGACGACGGGAGTGGAGGCGAGGAAGGGCTCCTGGTCTGGAGCCTCAACGGCGTCGAAGTCGCAAGGGCGACGGGAGCCGAGGCAGGCTACAGCACCGGCGACGACGTGTACCTCTTTCTTCCCTACTGGGGACGCAATGTGCAGGCCTACTTCAGCAGCTACTCAACCCTGCCGACCGGGACATACTCCTGCACCGACTATTCCACGG
>JBDRLK010000518.1:0-8824 GCA_043813155.1 Pseudomonadota bacterium
CGAGCAGTCGGACGAGCTTCACCGGAAGAGGGAGGACCTGGGGACCGTGAGGCTGGTCAGCTCCATCTCCCTCTACGTGCCGCCGCCCGGGGAACAGAAGAAAAGGGCCGCGATTATCGGCGGCATCCGCCGCAGCGTGGAGGAGTGGGACGAGCCTGAAAATTTCGACGCCGACTCGGCGTCCAATTATGTAACGGCGCTCAAGCAGATGGACTGCAATGTCATTACCATGAAAAAGATGGCCTTCATAGGCGGCATGGACAGGCTCTATGCGTTGGCCGACATGCTCGTGCCCGAGGGGAGCGTGTGCGTTGCAAGGGAAGAGGGAAAGCCGCGCCCGCCCGGCGGGTGGCCGAGGATCGCGGCTTCCGACGACGTGAAGGCCATTGAAAAAATGCTGGACAAGGCGGGCGACGGGGCTGCGGGGCTGCTCGACCGGTTCCAGGCCATGTTCGAGCCGAAACGCCGCGCCACCCTGCTTCTCATGGCCGACCCCGGGCCGATCGGCATCGACGATCTTCCTGAGAGCGTGAGGGCCAGGTATCTGAGCAACGACGGAAAACACTTCCTTCTCACCGTGTACCCGAGGCAGGACATGTGGGAGGAGGATTTCCAGAAGCGCTTCATCCCCCAGGTCAAAAGCGTGTCGGACAGGTCCACGGGCATTGTCTCCCTGTTCGTCGATACCGTTGAGCGCGGGGCGCAGGAAGGCGTGAGGGCGACCATCATCGCCGTCATCGCCATCCTCGTGCTGCTGCTCCTGGATTTCTCGGGCCTGCGATTCGGATGGCGCAGCATGAAGAAGGCGCTGCTGGCCACTTTGCTCGCCTTCGTTCCGCTTGCCGTGGCCGCGCTATGGATGATCGGCAGCATGAACATGCTGGGCATCGACCTCGACATGGTCAACATCATGGCCATCCCGCTTCTTCTCGGCATCGGCATCGACGACGCTGTCCACATCATCCACCGCTACCGGATCGAGGGGGGGGGGAACATTAAAAACGTGTACAGCACGACGGGAAGGGCCATCCTGATCACGTCCCTGACAACCATCGCGGCCTTCGGGTCCTTCATGCTCTGCCTGTACAGGGGTTTTTTCTCCATGGGGCTCGTTTTGACCATCGGCATTGCCGTCTGCTTCCTTCTTTCCGTCTATTTCCTTCCCGCGCTCATAAGGCTGTCGGAAAAATTGAAACTGGAGCTTTGAAACAAAAGGAGTCTTCCATGAAAAAAACAAGCATCGCGCCAATAGTCGCTGCAATGCTCGCTGCCGCGCTCCTCCTGTCCGGAGGCGCCGGGGCCGGCGAAACGGACAAACAGGCCAAAAAGATTCTTCAGAAGGCGGACAAGGCCGGGTGGTCCAAGGCCAGCCACATGCTCTTCGAGCAGACCATCACGACGACGAGCGGGTCCACGAGGACCTTCAAGGTCGAGTCATGGGCCATGAACGGCGACGAGAAGCAGCTCATGCGCTACCTGGCCCCGCCCCCGAGCAAGGGAATCGGGGTCCTGACCCTGGAGGGTGGCGACAACATCTGGGTCTATTTCCCTGATTCCGACGACCTGCGGAAAATCGCCAGCTCGGCCCGCAACCAGAGCGTCGAGGGCAGCGATTTCACCTACGAGGACATGGCCACGACCGCCATGTCGAAAAAATACGAGCCCGTGCTCGACGGCGAGGAGGAGGTCGACGGCATTCCATGCCACAAGCTCGAGCTGAAGCCGCTGAAGAAAAGCATGTACTCCAAGCTCGTCATCTGGGTCGACAAGTCGAATTACGCTGCGCGCAAGATCGAGTATTACGACAAGAAGAGAAACCACGAAAAAACGCTGCGCCTCAAAGACCTCAAGCAGGTCAAGGGTGTCTGGGTCGCCAGGGAGCTTGTCATGGAGAACCACAAGCGGGGCAGCAAGACGACGATCAAGGTCCAGAAGATCAAGATCAACCCGGACATTGACGCCGGCATTTTCACGACGAAGAACCTGACGATCATATGATGACGAAGCACGTGAAAACCTTCCTCGCGGCCCTGCTGCTGTCGAGCTTTTCCCTGGCCTTCCCTCCGGTCTGCGCGGCCGGCGAGGACTGGGATGATGAAGGAGAGGAAGAAGAGGCAGCCGGGCAAAAAGAGGGAGCGGAAAAGGATTTCAATGTCTCGCAGTGGCTTGCCAGCATCATCGAGTGGGGCGGGTACTATGAAAACCAGCTCATGTTCGCAAAGCTTCCGCACAACACGCAGGAGGGGGAGTCCGACTGGAAGGTGACCGATTACAACAAGCTGCGCCTCGACCTGGCGGCCAGGCCGGTCAGGGGTTTCAGGCTGGACGTGGACGTGGTCTTCAAGACCTACCACGGCTACAAGAGCATCACCCTGCCCGATCTCCTGCCGTCGAAATTCGACCTGGAGCTCTCGCTCTGGGAAGCAGCGGACCCTGCGTCCGTGAAATGGAATCTCGAAAACGAGTTTTACCTGGACAACGCTTGCATGACCCTGACAGTCAAGATGCTGCGCCTGAAGGTCGGCAAGCAGCAGGTCCGCTTCGGCTCGGGCTATTTCTGGAACCCCACGGACCTTTTCAATGTCAAGGACCTTCTCGACCCTACCTATGAAAAGAAGGGCATCACTGCCGTAAAAGCCCAGCTTTTCTTTGCGCAGGAGGCCCAGCTCGATTTCTACTACTTCCTGGAAAACGGCTTCGAGGAAAACCTGGAAAAGGCCGGGTTTTACGATGGCGGCAAGTTCGGCCTGATCGACGAGCCGTCCCTGGCGGTCCGCCTGAGAAAGAGCTTTTTCAGGTGGGACGTGGCCTCCACCTTCATCATGAAAAAGGACGCCCGGATCGTGATGACGACCTACGCGCCCGAGATTCCGCCCGTTATCCCGGAGCTGATCATTGCCGACAGGCTCATGGGCGGCTTCGAGTTTTCCGGGGAAATCAAGGGCGTGGGCCTGCGCGGCGAGGTGGCCGTCAACAGGATCGGCGATCAGGAGCGCTTCATCGAGGTACTGGGCAGCATCGACTACACCTTCCGCCACGGCATCTACGTGCTGGCCGAATACCTGTACAACAGCAGGGGAGTCAGCGGCAGCGGGAACTACACGTTCGACAGCTGGATCAATTTCCTCACACAGTCCATCCGGTACCAGGGCCGGCACTATGTTGCTGCACTGATCATGGTTCCGGTCACGCGTGCCCACCTGGAGCTTCAGCTGTCGGGCATCGTCAATGCCTCGGACGGAAGCTTCGTGCTCAACCCCTGGCTCAACTATAGGTGGGGAGACTATGTCACCCTGTCCATCTACGGCGTGTTCTCGTGGGGTGACGACGATACGGACGAGTTTCCGGCTACGGGCCACGGCGTGTTCGCGCGACTCAGGTTCGCGTACAACTAGGGGTGGACGGCACCACGCGAGCCTGCAGCTGCGGGCCCTTGGCCCGCCCCGGTTATTGTGATGAAAACAGGGCTTCTTCCACGAACTGCGGCAGGTATTTTACCGGCTCCTGGAACTCCACGCCGTTGACGAAGATAGTGGGCGTACCCTTGAGGCCCAGCTTCTTGGCCTCCTCCCTGTCCTTCGTGATCCGTTCCATGACTTCGGCGGACTCCATGTCTTCTTTCCACCGCTCGATATCGAGCCCCGCCCTCTTGGCCGCCTCTTCTATGTTCCCCGGGGAAAGGGCGCCCTTGAGCGAAAAGAGCTGGTCGTGCATTTCCCAGAACCTTCCCTGCATCAGGGCCGCCTCCGCCGCAATGGCCGCGTCCTGGGCCATGGGATGAATGCTTTCCATGGGCCACTGCTTGAACACGAGCCTGACCTTTTCCAGGTGCTCCTCCTTGATGCCGCGTATAACGGCCGCCGCTTTCCTGCAGAAGGGACACTGGAAATCCGAGAACGACACGATCGTGACGTCCGCGTCGGCCGGCCCGGTATCGCTGCGGCCTTCCATGAGAACGCTGACTTTCGACGAAATCCTGAACCTGGCCACGTACTGGCTCAGGATGTCGCTTTCAGGGTAGCCGTCCAGGATCCTGCGGAAAAAAAACCCAAGGGCCCGCACGGCCGGAGTACAGGGCTTCTTTTTTTGCATCTCCTCGATCAGGCTCAAGCTCCCCTCGCAGGGCGAGGCCTCCTTCCTGACGAGCTTGACAAGGAGCCTCAGCTCGCTTCCCGTGAGCTGGTCCAGGTCAACTACTTTCTTTGACCGCAGCAGATCTTCGATCGCCCGGTCGGACTGCTGCATTGCCCCGCACCCGGCCGGGAGCAGGAATGAGCAGATGAAAACGCATGATACTATGATTCGCATTGTCGTGCCCATACGGTAACTGGAGGAATATTAACTTTTTATTTTATTTTTTTCAACTTTTAGATAATGGGGTCAGACCTTGAATATTGAATTTTTCTGTTATTATATTACTAACCAGTAGATTCTGGTTTTTTGTAGCGGGTTTTCAGCATTCAGCTGTCAGCCTTAAGCAATCAGCCCTATATAGCTGAAAGCTGATCGCTGATCGCTTTTTGGCTGCGTCCGAAGGCCGATCTGTGATAAACCTGACTTGCAAGTCGGAAAATTCAATATTCAAGGCCTGACCCCATACAGAGGAGCACGGCATGCGTTTCATACTCGCCATTGATCAGGGAACAACGAGCACCACGGCAATGATCATCGATGAAAACATCACCATCGCGTCGAAATTCTCCGTGGAGCTCAGGCAGCACTACCCGAAACCCGGCTGGGTCGAGCACAATCCCGGGGAAATCTGGGCAACGGTCGGCGCCGCCGTCAGGGGCGCCCTCGATGGCGCCGGCCTGAAGGGCGATCAGATCAGCGCCATCGGCATAACGAACCAGAGGGAAACGACCATCCTGTGGGACAGGGAGACGGGACAACCCCTTCACAACGCGATTGTGTGGCAGTGCAGGCGCACGGCCGGCCTGTGCCGGAAGCTGAAAAACGCAGGGAAGGAAGAGCTTTTCAAGTCCAGGACAGGGCTCGTGCTCGACCCCTATTTTTCGGGCACGAAAATATGGTGGCTTCTTCGCAGCGTGGATGGCCTTGCGGACAAGGTGGCGGCCGGCGAGGTTGCCTTCGGGACCGTCGACTGCTACCTGCTGTGGAACCTCACGGGCGGCAAATCACACGCGACCGACCCATCCAATGCCTCGCGAACGCTGCTCTACAACATCCACGACAATGCCTGGGACAGCGACCTGTGCGGCGCCATGGACATCAACATGAACATCCTTCCCGAGGTAAAGCCGAATTTTTGTGAGTTCGGCGCGACGCTGGGCCTCGACTTCCTGCCCGACGGCATCCCCATCGGCGCCATGGCGGGAGACCAGCAGGCCGCGCTTTTCGGGCAGGCATGCTTCGAACCGGGCACGGCCAAGTGCACCTATGGAACGGGAGCGTTCCTGCTCCTCCACACCGGCGGCGAGGTGGTGAGGTCGCAAAGCGGCCTTCTCACCAGCATCGGCTGGCAGAAGGGCGGCGAGACGACCTACGTGCTGGAAGGAAGCTGCTTCACGGCAGGCTCCGCCGTCCAGTGGCTCAGGGACAGCGCGCAGGTGATCGCCAAAGCGCCGGAAATCGAAACCCTGGCCCTGGCCGCGGACCCCCGGAGCGGCGTGCTCTTCGTTCCGGCCCTGACCGGCCTGGGCGCTCCCTACTGGGACCCCGAGGCAAGGGGCGCGATCCTGGGCCTGACGCGGCAGGCGGGCCGCAGCGAGATCGCCCGGGCCATTCTCGAAGGCATCGCGCTGCAGATCGTCGACCTTGCCGGTGCCATGGAAAAGGACTCGAAAGGGACCGTACGATCCATGAAAGTCGACGGCGGGGCATGTGAAAACAACCTGCTCATGCAGATCCAGGCGGACCTGCTCGGCGTGGACATCATCAGGCCCCGGATCATCGAAACCACGGCAGCCGGAGCGGCCCTGATGGCGGGCCTCACCACGGAAATATTCGGGAGCATGGACCAGATCCTCGAAACATGGAAAGAGGACAGAACGTTCAGGCCCGAAATGGCGGAAAAGCAGCGCCGCGACATGATGCAGCGATGGAAAAAGGGCGTCGAGGCCGTAAGGATGTTCGCGCCCGGCGATGAAGCGCGGCCGCAAATATAACTCAGAAAATTTGATTTTATCCGTTATTGAACTATAATCATTGTTCATAATGGCAGGAAAAAAACTATTTATCACTCTTGTTTTCACGGCGGCCATGGCCGGCCTTTCAGGCTGTGAGAGCGACGGGAGCAGCTCGGAATGCCCCGAGCTCATCGACTTTACCGTTGCCTGTTACGAGGATCTTTTCGGACGTGAGCCGCCCGATCATCACGTGGAGAGCTGGCGCGGAAACTGCGAAGAGGACCACCACTCGGCCCGCTGCCTGAACTGCGCCATGGATCAGACATGCGACGACTACATCTACAACTCCGAGTATGTTTATGACACCCTGTGCGCGGACGCCTGTCCTTAGGGCTCGCGAAAAATAACTTCCGACTTCTGGACGCCGATCCATCCCGGCTGGCTGCGTTGCTGCACCCCATCCCTCCTCGGCGTAGTTCGACTACGCCTCCGTCGGGATGGGGACCCCGCGCCTTGCCAGCCGGGCGCCTCGGCACCCAGAAGAAGGTGTTGCTCTTTATGTCAGAGTATAGACTCAAAATCGGAATTTATTTTTTCGCGAGCCCTTAGTACAGCGCCCCTGGCAAATCAGGGCCTGGTTCCGCCCGTTCTTCCTTCCCGCGTGAAAGTATACTATAATGGGGATAATTGAATGATTCCCATCCACGAGATGCTGCACACCTTCCTGGGTGAGGGCAGGATGAGCGGCCTGCGCTGCGTCATCATAAGAACGCACGGCTGCAACCTGAAGTGCAGCTGGTGCGACACGCCCCAGGATCGCGTTGCCCCCAGACCGCTTCCCGTGGAAGAAATTGTCGCAGCCGTCAGGCCGGCGAATGCAGGCGCGGTTCTCATTACGGGCGGCGAGCCGCTTCTTCACGACGAGACGCCCCTGCTCGCTGAAAAGCTCCTGGGGCTCGGTTTGAAGGTCCTCGTTGAGACGAACGGCTCGCTGGACATTGCCCCCCTGCCGGCGGAGGCGATAAAAATAATGGACCTGAAGCCTCCCTCGAGCGGTTTTGCGCAAAGCAGCCTTCTGTCCAACGTGAAGCTGCTCACCGGTGAAGACGAGATTAAAATCGTTATCGCAGGACGCGAGGATTACCTGTGGGCAAGGGACATCGTTGAAAAGGAGCTCGGGAGCTTCAGGGGCACGATCAACCTGTCTCCTGCCTGGGCTGAAAATCTTCTTTCCCTTGTTGCACAATGGATTCTCGAGGATAAAATGGAAGCAAGGCTCAACCTCCAGATGCATAAAATTATTTTCCCGGACGGAGAGCATGCGCTACTCTAGGCACATCGTCCCGGCGGCAGCAGTATTGCTCCTGGGCGCGGCCCTGTCCTGCAGCCTCGATACGGGCGGTACGCTCGACCCCTCCGACACCCGGATCGACCGTGACACCGATCACGGCGATATTCCTTTCGAGCTCGACGTCGATGACATCCTCGATCTGCCCGACTTCGTTGCGGACATGGACGTTGTCGAGGAAGAAGAGATTTCTCCCGGCATGATGATATGGGTGTCCACGGGCGGCGACGATGAGGCCGACGGTTCCTTTGACAATCCCGTCCTGACGATCGGGCGCGCCATGGGCATTGCCGACAGCGATCCCGTGCGCTACGTCATCAATGTCATGGCCGGAGAGTACGAAGAGGCCGTCATCCTTGTCAGCGACGTCGAGCTTTCCGGAGGCTTCCTTGCAGACGGGAGCTTTGAATGCGATCCGGGCCGCGTGACCATCCGATCCTCCCTGGACAAGGGTATAATTGCCGCGAACAGGGCCAATGTGAAAATCCGCTGCCTCACCGTGGAGGTCCTGGAAACAGACGCGTGGGGGACCTCCTATGGCATTTTCGCGATTGAGACGTCCAACCTTCAGATCAGCCGCGTGAACATTGCCACGGCCGACGCCCTGGACGGCGAAGACGGAGAAGAAGGTGAAAAGGGGGGTGACGGCGAGGCAGGCGGAGACGGCCAGGACGAGGGGCGTTCGCCGGGCGCCGGCGGGGCCTCGCCCTGCGGAGCAAACGGCGGGGGCGGCGGCATAGGAGCTGATTCGGGCAAGAACGGCGGCAACGGGGGCAACGGCTCGGGAGGCGAGCCCCCTCACGGAGCAGGCGGTCCGGGCGGCTCAGGAGGCCGGGGCACGGACTGGTGGGAAAGCGCGGAGCACGGCGCCGCGGGATCGAATGGAGGCAACGGCCAGAATGGTGCCGACGGTGAAGGGGGCGGCGGATTCGGCCAGGCTCTTGCCGAAGGATACATTCCGGCGCATGGCGGCAGCGGACAGGACGGAGGCAACGGCGGCGGAGGAGGCGGGGGCGGCGGGGGCGGCGGTTACGATTTTGCCCTCACGCAGATCCAGGGAGCCGGCGGTGCCGGCGGCGGCGGCGGCGGGTGCGGCGGCACGGGCGGCACGGGCGGGACAGGGGGAGGCGGCTCTTTTTCCGTCTATGTCTACGGGGGCTGGGATATTCTGGTCAAGGGCTGCAGGCTCAGCCCGGGCAACGGCGGCAACGGGGGTGACGGCAAACCCGGGGCAAGCGGCGGCATCGGCGGCCCTGGAAGGGCCGGAGGTGACAGGGAGTGCAATTTCCTGGGTGTCTGCGCCGGGTCGGGCGGCCACGGAAGCACGGGCGGAAGCGCGGGCACGGGCGGCGAAGGGGGCGGCGGGGGAGGCGGCCCGTCGGTGGGC